>NZ_JBIXLM010000002.1:0-195899 GCF_045798545.1 Paeniglutamicibacter sp. ORCA_105
CGTGGCCGAAGTACTGGTGCTCGCCCGAACGCGGGGAAGCCATGGTCGGGCCTGCCTGCTGGAAGTCGACCCGCGGGCCGAAGGTCCCATCCAGGGCATTGGGGCCAAAAGAGCCGGCGTTGATGGGACCGGCCACGAATTCCCAGAACTCGTTGAAGTCGGAGAATGCGGCGCGCTCGGGGGAATAGTGGTGCGCCGCGCAATAGTGCACGTCTCCGGTCAGGAACACCACGTTCTTGATGTCGTGTTCCTTGATCGCCGAGAGCAGTCGGGCCAGTTCAAGCTCGCGGCCCAGCGGTGCGCCGTGCTCGGCATTGGAGATCGACTCCTGGGCCTTGCCGTCGGGCACGATGAGCCCCAGCGGCAGGTCGTTGCCGATGACTTTCCACGTCGCCTCGGAGGCGCGCAGCGAACGGATGAGCCAGGCCAGCTGTTCCTCGCCCAACAGCGACGTCGGTTCGGTTTCCAGGCCGGCGGTGTTCGGTCCCTTGTGCGAGCGCATGTCCAGGGCGAACACATCCAGGTGCGGGCCGCGCGGGACGTGACGGTAGATGCGCGCCGGTTCGAACCCGGTGCCCGGGCGCATTGCGCGCGCGTCGGCGATCGGCATGTACTCCTGCCACGCCTGGCGGCCGCGGGCCGCCAGGGTGTCGACGTCGCGCACCGTGTAGCGCGGATCGTCGATCCTCTCGCCCGGGTACCAGTTGTTCACGGTCTCGTGGTCGTCCCACTGGGCGATCACCGGGACGTGCGCGTACATGGTGCGCAGGTTGGCGTCCATCATGTTGTAGCGGTGGCGGCCGCGGTACTCATTGAGAGTCTCGGCGACCTTGGAGACCTCCTCCGTCATGACGTTGCGCCAGATGTTCCCGTCCGGCTCCGTCATCTCGGCGGACATGGGCCCGTCTGCGTAGATGGTGTCGCCCGAGTGCAGGAAGAAGTCCGGCTTGGTCGCGTGCATGGCGGCATAGCCGCGCATCCCGCCGATCTCCTCGTTGATGCCGTAGCCCTGGCCCGCGGTGTCGGCTGTCCACACGAAGCTCTGCGCCGCGCTTTCGCGGTTCCTGCCCTTGCCGGGGGCCGGGGCGGTGGTGAAGGAACCGTTGCCGCGTTCACTGCGGCGGCCCGCTTCGTCCTCAAAGTACAGCTCCAGGTCAAAGCGCGTGCCCGCGGGCAGCCCCCGGGCATGGATCTTGGCCGTGAAATCGGTGCCCGCATGCGCCTGCGAACCGATGAACTCCACCTTCCGGGCGAAGCGCCCCTTCAGCGGATTGCCCTGCCCGTCCGCGGCTCGCAGGACGGCGTGCAGGCGCCCCGGCCCGGAGGCGCGCGACCACAGGACGGCGGAGTTGGTGGAGACGTCCCCGGTGGAGATGCCCGAGGGCAGCACCAGCCGGCGGGTTGCCAGGGGCACGGCCGACGGCCGCGGAACGGCCAGGGCGGAAGGGGCTGCCAGGGTTGTCGCCGCGAGGGCGGAGAGCGCGGCTGCGCCCTTCAGCAGCGAGCGGCGATCGGGACGGGGCGGGGAGATATCCATGGGACCCAGCCAAGCCCACCCCGGGAACGGGAACATTGCGACGCGGTTAACGGCTGCCCAACCGTTGGCCGCGGGCGGCGGCGCCTGCGCCAGGGGAGAGCGGGGAGTCAATGCACCGGCCACTTGGCACGGGGTGGCAGGATGGCTTCATGGGCACAGTGCATGCGGCGCGGGAGACACCGTCGACCAGGGAGACCTGGGAATCCGTGCTGGGATACGCACCGGACTTCCTGGAGTTCGACCGCGCGCTGTCCCGGCAGCCCGGATACCAGGCGGCAGTGGCGGTCCACGGGGAACTGGTGGGTTCCTTCAGCGGCGGCTACGCACGGCTTTCCCCGCCGGAACCCATGACCGACGGGCACCTGTTCAGGGTCGCCTCCCATTCCAAGACCTTCACCGCCACCGCGGTGATGATCCTGCAGCAGGAGGGGAAGCTCTCGCTGGAAGACCGGCTGGGTACATGGCTCGCCGACCTGGCCGGGAGCGACGTGGCAGAGGTGACGGTGGGTGAATTGCTTTCCCACTCCGCCGGCATCGTCCGCGACGGGGACAACGCAGACTTCTGGACCCTCGACCGCCCCTTTCCCGGCACATCGGAGGTGCTGGAGATCGCCCGGCGGGGCAAGGTGCTCGAACGCAACGAACACTTCAAGTACAGCAACATCGGCTACGGGCTGCTGGGACTGGTCATCGAGGCGGCAGCGGGACAGTGCTACGCCGATGTCGTGGGCGAGCGCATCCTTGCACCCCTGGGGCTTTTGGACACCGGCGTCGACCTCGACGCACGGGTACCCGGGCTCGCCGCCGGCTACGGGCCGCTGGCGCTCGCCGGAAGCAGCCACGAGCTGGCGGACCGAACCGAAATCGAACACATCGCCACCCATGCACTCGCGCCGGCCACCGGCTTCTATTCCACAGCCAGGGACCTGGCCGCCTACCTCGGCTCCCATCTCCTGGACGCCAGCCCGAGCGTGCTGGACAACGACTCCAAGCGCCGCATGCAGCGCAAGGCCGAGGAATCCGGGGCGCCGGGGCGCGGCTACGGCCTGGGCTTCATCGTGCAGCAGGTCGCCGGACGCCAGTCCTTCGGCCACAGCGGCGGCTACCCGGGGCACATCACCCGTTCCTGGGCGGTGCCCAAGACCGGGGTGGTGCTCAGCATGCTCACCAACGCCGTCGACGGCACGGCCGCTGCCTGGGGCGAAGCGCTCTTTGCCCTCGCGGCGCTCGCAGAGGCTCCGGTGCCGGATTCCTGGGCGGGGGTCGAACCTGCGAAGCTTCGGCGCTTCACCGGACGGTTCGCTTCGCTCTGGGAAGTGGTGGACATCGCCGAACTTGGTGGCAAGCTCTATTGGCTCACCCCCGGCCAGACACCCAAGCCGGCGACGGCACGGCCGCTGGAATACGTGGACTCGAACACCCTGAAGTCCGCCGACACCAACGGCTTCGCCGGGTACGGCGAAAAGATGTACTTCGAAATCGATGAGCGCGGGGCGGCGTCCGTGCGCGGGCCCGGAGGCATGCTCTTCACGCGGTGGGAGGACTTCCGGATTCCGCGAGTGCTGCGGGCACCGATATGATGTGTGGTTTTGTGCATTGCCGCGATGTAACCCACATCGCGCGATGCCCGACCCACGTGGCCACCGCGCCGCGTGGGTGGTATCGCCGGTGGTCACAAGCACCTAGGCTATGACCCGTGTTAGCGCCCTCATACACCGAGGGCGGAGACTACAAACATAAGGAGAGTGAACGACCCTTGAAGACGTCCAGTAAGACTCGAGGTCCACGGACCTGGTTCAGGGCGGTGATTGCCGGGCTCGCGGGCATGTTCCTGCTGCTGGGGGGCGCCGGCGCCGCCCTGGCAACGCCCGCCGATTCGGGAGTCGAAGGCAAGACCTTCGTCATCGGCACCGACACCACCTTCGCCCCGTTCGAGTTCCGGGCAGACGGCGAACTGACCGGCATCGACATGGACCTGATCCGCGCCATTGCCGAAAAGGAAGGCTTCGAGGTCGAAATCCGTTCCCTCGGGTTCAATGCCGCCTTGCAGGCACTGTCCTCGGACCAGGTCGACGGCGTCATTGCCGGCATGTCGATCACCGACGAACGCAAGAACATCTACGACTTCTCCGAGCCGTACTTCGAGTCGGGCATCCAGATGGCGATCGCCAAGAACGATGAATCCATCAAGGGCTATGAGGATCTTGAGGGCAAGACCGTGGTCGCCAAGACCGGGTCCGAGGGCGAAACCTACGCCAAGTCGATTGCCGACCAGTACGGCTTCACCGTCAAGTCGCTGGACCAGTCGGCCACCATGTACGAATCGGTGAAGTCAGGTTCCGCCGTGGCCGTCTTCGACGACTACCCGGTGCTCGCCTACGGCGTGGCGCAGAACAACGGGCTGACCACCGTGACCGACAAGGTTCCCGGCGGCTCCTACGGCTTCGCGGTGGACAAGGGCAAGAACGCCGCCCTGCTGGCCGCCTTCAACGACGGCCTGGCCGAGCTGCAGGCCAGCGGCGAGTACGACCAGATCCTGGACAAGTACCTCGCCGATCCCACCGCAGCGGTTCCCACCACGTTCTGGGAGCTGCTCACCGAGTCCTTCCCCGCTTTGATGCAAGGCCTTGGCAACACCATTCTGGTGACTGCCATTTCCTTCGCCGTCGCCATGGTCCTGGGCCTGCTGGCCGGATTCATGAAGATCTCTCACAACATCGTGCTGCGCGGCATCGCCACCACGTTCGTGAACGTCTTCCGCGGAACCCCGCTGCTGCTGTGGGCCTTCATGTTCTACTTCGGCATCCCGCAGCTGACCGGTCAGCCGATCAGCATCTGGGTTGCCGGCGTGCTGACCCTGTCGCTGAACTCCGGCGCCTACGTGGCGGAGATCGTGCGTGGCGGCATCCAGTCCGTGGATCCCGGACAGCTGGAAGCGTCCCGCTCGCTGGGTCTGGGCTACGGCAAGTCCATGCAGAAGGTCGTGGTCCCGCAGGCCTTCAAGATGATGACCCCGTCGCTGATCAACCAGTTGATCATCATGCTCAAGGACTCCTCGCTGCTGCTGGCCATCGGCTTCACCGAGCTGCTCTACCAGGGCCAGCAGATCTACGCGTCCAACTTCAGGGTCACCGAGACGCTGCTGATCGTGGGCGTCATCTACTTCGTCGCCATCATGGCGCTGACCAAACTGGCCAACTTCGCGGATAGGAAGTTCAACAAATGAGTGAAGCAACCGTTGCCTCGCCGCGCGAGGCGAAGATCGTGGTCAAGGGGCTGCGCAAGTCCTTCGGCAACAACGAGGTGCTCAAGGGCATCGACGTGGACATCGCCGAGGGCGAGGTCGTCTGCGTGATCGGGCCCTCGGGCTCGGGAAAGTCAACGCTGCTGCGCTGCCTGAACAAGCTCGAGGAAATCTCGGGCGGCCATGTCATCGTGGATGGCTTCGATGTGACCGACCCGAAGGTCGACATCAACGAGGTGCGCCGCCATGTGGGCATGGTCTTCCAGCACTTCAACCTCTTCCCGCACATGACGGTGGCCGAGAACATCATGCTGGCGCCGGTGGAACTGAAGAAGGCGACCAAGGCCGAGGCCCGTGAGCAGGCACTGAAGTTGCTTGACCGCGTGGGCTTGCGGGAAAAGGCCGACGCCCGTCCGGCGTCCCTCTCCGGCGGCCAGAAGCAGCGCGTGGCCATTGCCCGCGCGCTGGCCATGAACCCCGGCATCATGCTCTTCGACGAGGCAACCAGCGCCCTGGACCCGGAGATGGTCGGTGAGGTGCTGCAGGTCATCCGCGACCTGGCCAAGGAGGGCATGACCATGGTCCTGGTGACCCACGAAATGGGCTTCGCCAAGGAAATCGGGGATCGGGTGATCTTCATGGACGCCGGCGTCGTCTGCGAGTCGGGGCCGCCTGCCGAGCTCTTTGGCAACCCGCAGCAGGACCGCACCAAGGAGTTCCTCTCGAAGGTCCTTTAAGGGGTGAAGTTTCCCCGACTACAGCGAAAGCCCGCTTTGCCTCGCAGGTCCCCGTCCCGGGGTCCTGCGAGGCAAGGCGGGCTTTCGTGTTTTCACCGCGGTTGGCCGGAGGGGTCAATCCTTCGTCGGCGGTTGCTGGCCGGTCTTGTATCCGACCCCCGGCTTGGGCTTGCCGACAAGATCACTGACGGTGACGAAATGGTAGCCCTGGGAATCGAGGTCCTCAAGGATCTTCGGCATGGCATCGATGGTGGATTTGTGGATGTCGTGCATCAGGACGATGGATCCGGGCTTGATGCTTTCGGCCGCCTTGATGGTTTTTTTGGCGTCACGCGTCTTCCAGTCCAGGGTGTCGTCGCTCCACAGGGCCACGGGTACGGTCTGCGCCTTTTTAAGGCTTTCCGTGATCGTGCCGTAGGGGGGACGCATCACCGTCGGGGCGGCTCCGGTGGCCTTCTCGATGGCCTCGCTGCCCTTGTGCAATTCGCGTTGGGCGGCGGCCGGGGAGATTTTCGCGAGGTCTTGGTGGGACCAGGTGTGGTTACCGATTTCATGCCCCCTGGCCAATTCGTCACGCACGATTTCCGGATGCTTTGCGACGTCCTTGCCGATGAGGAAGAACGTTGCCTTGGCGTTTTGCTCATCGAGGATGTCGAGCAGCGCCTCCGTGTGGGGTCCGGGCCCGTCGTCAAAGGTCAGCGCCACGCACTTGACCTTGGCACAGTCGGGGCCTGTGGGGCCGGGCGTGGCGCTTGGCGCGTCCTGCGACTCCGCCTTTGAATTCACCGGGTACCCCTGCCAGTGCGCGCTCAGCGGAACGCCGCAGCCTGCCAGGGGGAGGGCGAGAGCCGGGACAGCAATGAAACGAAGAAGCGTGGAGCGGGAAACCATGCTGGCCATCGTCTCAAGCCAACCTGCGAGAAAGCTCAATGGCCGCTGCACCGGGCCGCGATACTGCGGTTTCCCGGGGGATGTCCAGCACCGAGAAAGTTGGGGGTGTTTCCTTCTGTGACGCGAGGCATAGCTCACATCACTTGAAGATTCAACTAAAGATGTGTCATGGTTAAGGGGAACTTGCGGAACGGATGAACCGGCCCGCCACGACCCCAGCCCCCCCAGCGGATGGGGCATCGTGACGAAACGACCAAAGGATTTTTCATGGACAGCGCAATCAAGAACCCCGCATTGGCAACCGCCGCACAGACCACGCTGCGCGTCGTCATCGGCTTCCTCTTCGCCGCCCACGGCTGGCAGAAGTTCTTCCAGTTCACACTCGATGGCACCACCGCAGCATTTGGCCAGATGGGCATTCCCGCGGCCGGGCTGGTGGCCCCCGTGGTTGCAACGCTGGAAATCGTTGGCGGCATCGCCTTGATCCTCGGTGTACTCACCCGAATCTTCGCCGTCCTGCTGACCGCGAACATGCTCGGCGCAATCTTCCTGGTGCACATCTCAGCCGGCGTCTTCGTTGAAGCCGGTGGCTACGAGCTGGTGCTGGCACTGGCCGCAGGTGCAGCAGCCATCGCACTGCTGGGTGCCGGACGCATCTCCGTGGACCGCTTCATCCCGGGCCGCATCGCCGCCTAGTCTCCAGGGCACCAACGAAGCAAACCCCCGTGGGCACCGGTTGAATCCGGCGCCCACGGGGGTTTGCTCATTTTCCCGCGAGTTCTATTCGGCGGCGATGGGCACCAGCAGGTCCTTCACGGCCGGATCGGTGCGAAGGAATTCCTGCACGGCGGGGTCCTGGAACGCCTTGACGAGGTTCTTCACGTTTTCGGTGTCCTGGAAGTCGGTGCCGATGGTCAGTTGCCCGGCGAATTCGTCGGGGGCCGCCGGAGCGTAGATCTGCTGCTCCAGCGGAACCTTGGCCGCGACGTAGTACTCGGTGTAGCCCACCGCGGCATCCAGGTCCGGCAGGGAGCGGGACTGCGCGGCGAAGTCGAGCAGCTTGAACTTCAGGTCCTTGGGGTTTTCGGCAATGTCCTTCTGGGTTGCCTTCCACTTGTCCACGCCGTCGGCCAGCTTGATCAGCCCTGCCCGCTCCAGCAGCCACAGGCCCTGGGCCTCGTTGGCCGGGTCGGAATACAGGGAGATGGTTGCCCCGTTGGGGATCTCGTCGATCGACTGGTACTTCGCGCTCCAGATCCCGAAGCCCCAGCGGAAGACCGGCGTGGCCGCTGCGAGCTTGAAGTCGGGATTGGCCTCGAGCACCTGGGAGAGCCAAAGCTTGTGCTGGTAAATCGTTCCGGCGACCTCGCCGGTGGATACCGCGCGGTTCAGCGTGGTCGAATCGGCCAATCCCTTGAAGGCCACCTTGATGCCGTACTTGGGGGCGATTTCCTCCGCCACGAAGTTCACCAGCGCCTGCTCGGCGTGGTTGCCTTCCGCGGTGACCACCGTCAGCGTGGCTCCGGCAACGGTGTTCGGCGACTTGTCCCCGGCGTTGGAACTGATGATCGCTGCCGCAGCGATGGCTCCGGCGAGGGCGATGGCACCAAGGGTCCAGGGCCACTTCTTTTTCTTTTGGATGGTGAAGCCGTGGGACTCGGGCCCGGTGGCGGTCTTGGGGTCGGTGATGGTCATGGGGAACTGCCTTTCGGGCACGGAAGTGAACGGATGGGTGCTGCTAGAGGAGACAAAGGGGGAATGCGTGGGTGGGCGCCGTGTTGGCTAGGCTCGGCGGCGCAGGTGCGGGGTCGTCGCCCGCACCAGGGCGTCGCCGGTGAGCTGGACGATGGTGACCAGCGCGATCAGCAGGATCACCGTGGCGAGCATGACGGTCTGGTCGAAGCGCTGGTAACCATAGGTGACCGCGACGTAGCCAATCCCGCCGGCGCCGATGGTCCCGGCGATGGCCGAGTATTCGATCATGGCGATGGTGTTGATGGTCAGCCCGCCCAGGATGGCGGGAACGGCTTCGCCCAGCTGCGCGCTGCGGATGATCTGCAGCGGCGAGCCGCCCGAGGCGCGCGCCGCGGCGGTGACAGAGCGCGGGACGTCGCGCAAACAGTTCTCCACGAGCCTGGCGAAGAACGGGATGCCGGCCAATGACATGGGCACCACGGCGGCGGCAATGCCGATGTTGGTGCCGGTGACAAAACGGGTGAACGGGACGATCGCGGCCATCAGCACCAGGAACGGCAGCGACCTGCCGATGTTCACGATCCAGCTCAGCACCGAGTAGGTGCCCCGGTGCTCGTAGAGCCCGCCGGGTGCCATGTTGTGCAGCGCCACGGCGATCGGGGTGCCCAGGGCGACGACGATGAGCATGACGATGCCGACCATGGCCAGGGTCTCGCCGAGTGCCGGCACCAGCAGCGCCGGAAGCTCGGGCAGGGGAGTGTCGGACAGTGCGCGGATCTGCACCGCGGCAGGAATGCCTAGGCCCATTGGAGCTCCTCCGTGATTCGTGGTGCGGGCTGGACCGCGGGGGCGGTGGCTTCGCGGGGAACCGCGCGCAGGCCGTGGCGGGCAAACGCCGCGGCTGCCAGCGGCTCGGGGGCGCGCAGCCCCACGGTGGCGTTGCCGGTGCTGGTTCCGTCGATGCTTTGGATGGTGGCGGCCAGCAAGGCCACCGGCTCGCCGAGGTCGGCGGAGACACGTTGCAGCCAATCCGCCGGGACGGTGCGTGAATCGTAGGTCACGTGCCAGGCCCGCGAACCTGCACCTGGATCGGCAGGGGACAGCCGCGGCTGCAGCGCCCGGCCCAGGGCCGAGTCGTGGTCGGTCAGCAGGTCCACCAGTGACCCTTGTTCGGTGATGCGGCCGTTTTCCAGCCGGGCAGCGGAATCGGCCACGTGCAGCACGGTGTCCATTTCATGGGTGATGAACACAACCGCCAGGTCCAGGTCGTCGCGCAGCTGGCGCAGGAGCGAGACGACCGAGCGCGTGGTTTCCGGGTCCAGCCCGGAGGTCGCCTCGTCGGAGAGCAATACAGAGGGACGCAGGGCCAGCGCACGGGCAATGCCCACGCGCTGGAGCTGGCCGCCGGAAAGTTCGAAGGGGTAGTGGTTGGCGCGGTGGGAGAGGCCGACGCGTTCGAGCAATTCGGCGACCCGGGCCTTCGTCTCGGCCGGGGTCACGCCCAGGTACTGCAACGGCAGGGCAATGTTCTCCGCGGCGGTGCGGCGGGAAAGCAGGCTCGCGGACTGGAAGATGGTGCCGATGCGGCGCCGGGCGACCCGTAGCTTGCGTTCCGAAAGCCGGGCCAGGTCTTCGCCGTTGACGATGACCTGTCCGGAGGTGGGGCGTTCCAGGAGATTGATGCACTGGGCCAGGGTGGATTTTCCTGCGCCCGAGGGGCCCACGATGGCGAGGATTTCACCGGTGGCAACGTCGATCTCCAGGTTGTCCAGGACGGTGACGGACGTGTCTCCGTGTCCGTAGACCTTGGTGAGGTTTTTCAGGCTGATCATGCGATGGCTTTCCGTGCTGGCGTGGCACCTGCTGGTGCCGCTGTTTTCCTGCCCCGCCAGGGGGAAGGGGTTCCGGGGATGGTCAATTCTGCGCCGAGGGAGGAGCCCCTGGCCATGGGTCCGTCACGGCGGTGCACGCAACGACTTGTTGCGTCACGCAGGAGGGCCCCGGCGCGTCGTCCATTGCGTTTCATGACGCGTGAAACGGCGCCGGCGACTTGTCGCGTCACAAACGTGACGCTGGCCGGTTCGGGAGCTCCGTGGGCCGAAAACCTCTTTTCCGGCCGATCGGCCTTCCCGTGGTCGATCGGTGGCGGTCCTCGGCGTGTAAGGGGGTGTCCGCTGAGCCGCGGGCATTGCGGGGAGCTGCGGCGTCGTCTTCCGGTCCTGCGGCGATTGACGAAAAGGCATTCGTCCGCATATCCTGAACGAACGGTCAGTAAATAATCTTTTGTCACAGTGAGGTGAGCACTATGGCTGCACAGCAAGAAAGCAGCGGATCGCTATCCGCAGTTCTTTCTCCTGAGGAGCAAGCAGGGCAGGATCGCTTCAACGCGATCATTGCCGAGGATTCCCGCATCGAACCGCGCGACTGGATGCCCGAGGCATACCGCAAGACCCTGACGCGGCAGATGTCACAGCACGCCCACTCCGAAATCATCGGCATGCAGCCGGAGGCCAACTGGATCACCAGGGCCCCTTCGCTCAAACGCAAGGCCATTCTCATGGCCAAGGTGCAAGACGAAGCCGGACACGGCCTCTACCTGTATTCGGGCACCGAGACGCTCGGCACCCCGCGCGACGTTCTCAACGACCAGTTGATGACGGGCAAGGCCAAGTACTCCTCGATCTTCAACTACCCGGCACGTTCGTGGGCCGACATGGGCGCCATCGGCTGGCTGGTCGACGGCGCCGCCATCGCCAACCAGGTCCCGCTGTGCCGCGCATCCTACGGACCCTACGGCCGGGCGATGGTGCGCATCTGCAAGGAGGAATCCTTCCACCAGCGCCAGGGTTTTGAGATCCTGCTGGAGCTTGCCAACGGCACCGAAGCACAGAAGAAGATGGCGCAGGACGCAATCAACCGCTTCTACGCCCCCTCCCTGATGATGTTCGGCCCGCCGGATTCGGATTCACCAAACTCGGGCCAGTCAACCGCCTGGAAGATCAAGCGGTTCTCCAACGACGAATTGCGCCAGCGCTTCGTCGGCATGATCGTCGAGCAGGTCAAGGTGCTGGGTCTGACCCTGCCGGACCCCGAGCTGCGCTTCGACGAGGAATCCGGGACTTGGAAGCACATGGACCTGGACTGGGTCGAGTTCAAGGCGGTCATCGCCGGCAATGGGCCCTGCAACGCGCAGCGCCTGCAGCGCCGCCGCGATGCACACGACGAAGGCGCCTGGGTGCGCGAAGCTGCCGCTGCATACGCGGCAAAGATGGCTCGAAAGACTGAGGTTGCATAGGTTATGTCCAAAGCAGAAGGCACTTGGCCGCTCTGGGAAGTATTTGTCCGCTCCTCCCGCGGGCTCTCGCACGTCCATGCAGGATCCCTGCATGCACCGGATGCCGAGATGGCGCTGAAGAACGCCAGGGACCTGTACACCCGCCGCAACGAAGGCATTTCCCTGTGGGTCGTGGCCAGCACCGACATCATTGCCTCCGACCCGGATGCCAAGGGCATGTACTTCGAGTCCCCGCAGGGCAAGGACTACCGCCATGCCACGTACTACACCAAGTCCGAGGGCGTGAAGCACCTGTGAGCGCACACGAGACAGACCACTCCCTGGACAGCTTCGGCGACACCTCGGCCTCGGCCACCCGCGTCACCCCGGGCAACGCCCTGCGCCCCGAGGACATCGCCATCCAGCAGGCCAAGCCCGGCGAAGAAGTTGCCGAGTACGCCCTGCGGCTGGGCGACGACGCCCTGATCCTCGCCCAGCGCCTTTCGCACTGGATCTCCCGCGGACCGGAGATCGAGGAGGACATCGCCCTGGGCAACATCGCGCTGGACCAGCTGGGCCACGCCCGTTCCTTCCTCTCCTACGCGGCCAAGGCGTGGGACAAGACCGAGGACGACCTGGCCTACTGGCGCGAGGAAGAGGACTTCCGCTCGCTGCACATCGTAGAGCAACCCAACGGCGACTTCGGCGTGACCATCGTCCGCCAGCTGATCATCTCCATCTACCAGCACCTGCTCTACACGGCTCTGCTGGACTCGGCCGATCCGACGATCGCCGCAATCAGCGCCAAGGCCGTCAAGGAGGTCGACTACCACCGCGACCACGCCATCGCCTGGACCCTGCGCCTGGGCATCGGCACCGAGGAATCGGCACGCCGCATGCGCCACGCGCTGGACGTGCTGTGGCCCTACGTGGGGGAGATGTTCGAGGACGAGGAACTGCACGCAGCCCTGGGCGATGTCGCCGTGGCACCCTCTTCGCTGCGCGCCGCGTGGGAAGAAGAAATCACCGCCGTGTTGAAGGACGCCGAACTCGAGCTCCCCACGGTTCCCTTCGCCATGGCCCGCGGCCGGCGCGGCGAACACTCCGAACACCTCGGCTTCATTCTGGCCGAAATGCAGGTCCTGGCGCGCAAGCACCCCGGCGCCACCTGGTAAGCAAAGGACGAGAGAAAATGATTGCCACCATCACCGAGCTGCGCGAGATCGCCGCACGGGTGACCGACCCCGAGATCCCGGTGCTCACCATCGCGGACCTCGGGATCCTGCGGGACGTGGAGCTTCAGGGCGACACCGTGGTCGTCACCATCACCCCCACGTATTCGGGCTGCCCGGCGATGGACGCAATCACCGAGGACCTCGGAACCGTATTCAAGGACTCCGGATTCGACTCGGTCCGCGTCAACCTGGTCCTTTCCCCGGCCTGGAGCACCGACTGGATGACCGAGTCGGGCAAGGCCAAGCTCCAGGCCTACGGCATCGCCCCGCCCACGGGCACCGGCCACCGAGGGCCGGTGACCCTGGGACTGGGCGTGAAATGCCCGCAATGCCACTCGCTGAATACCAAGGAACTTTCCCGCTTTGGTTCCACCTCGTGCAAGTCCATGTACCAATGCAAGGACTGCCTGGAACCCTTCGACTACTTCAAGGTGCTCTCATGACAGACACGACTGCCTCCCTGCAAAGCCCTGAGGGCATCGACCCCGAGGTCCCGGGCCGCCGCCGGACCACATTCCACACCCTGGCGGTCTCCGAGGTCCGCCGGCTCACCGCCGACGCCATCGAGGTGACCTTTGAGGTCCCGTCAGAACTGGCCGGCCAATACGACTACGTCCCGGGCCAGTATGTGGCCCTGCGCAAGGAACTGGAGGACGCCGAGGGCAACCTCGTGGAACTGCGCCGCAGCTACTCCATTTGCGCCGAACCGACCGCCGGGGAAATCCGCGTCGCGATCAAGCGCGACATCGGCGGCATCTTCTCCACCTGGGCCAACGAGTCCCTGGCCGCCGGGGACACCATGGATGTCATGAGCCCCACCGGAGGCTTCATCTCCAAGCACAAGATGAACGGGTTGAACGACCCCGAAGACATCGACGTGGAAACCGAGGACACCTTCGTGGCCGTGGCGGCCGGATCGGGAATCACCCCGGTCATGGCCATCGCCCGCACGGTCCTGGCCGCGAACAAGAACGTCCACTTCGACCTTGTCTATGCGAACAAGGCAGCCATGGACGTGATGTTCCTGGAGGAACTGGCGGACCTCAAGGACCGCTACCCGGCACGCTTTGCCCTGCACCACGTGCTGAGCCGCGAACAACGGATCTCCCCGCTGCTTTCGGGCCGCATCGACGCCGAGAAGCTGAACAAGCTGCTGGGCTCGGTCATCCGCACCGACCAGGTCGACGAATGGTTCCTCTGTGGCCCCTTCGAGCTGGTTCAGCTGGTGCGCGACAACCTGGCCGCCCAGGGCGTCTCGGCGGATAAGGTCCGCTTTGAGCTGTTCACCACCGGGGAGCCCACCCGCCCCGAAGGCAACATCGGCCGCCCGGTCGTCATCGACGAATCCGACGAGACCTACCAGATCGAGTTCAAGCTCGATGGCCTGCAGGGCGAGGTCAAGAGCCCGGTCAACGCCCGGGAGACCATCCTCAACGCTGCCTTGCGCGTGCGCCCGGATGTCCCGTTCGCCTGCGCCGGAGGGGTGTGCGGCACCTGCCGCGCCAAGGTCGTCGAGGGTAGCGTGGACATGGACGAGAACTACGCCCTGGAACCGGACGAGATCGAAAGGGGCTACGTGCTCACCTGCCAGTCACGGCCCACCACCGATCGCGTCCTGGTCGACTACGACGCCTAGGCACCAACCAGCAGCCAAGGATCCATCCGCCCCGGCGGGTGGATCCTTGGCATAGGACCTCAAAACGGAGAGACACGGACCGACATGATTGAACTGAACATCACCGACGGCGTGGCAGAAATCGTGCTCAACGCCCCGGAGAAGATGAATGCGCTGAACGAGGCCGCGCTCGAGGAACTCGGGGCAGCCTACGACAAGGCCGCCGAGGCCGTGGAAACAGGCGAGGTGCGCGCCCTGTTGCTGCGCGGCGAGGGCCGCGGCTTCTGCGCCGGGCGCGACATCGCCGGCGTGGTTCCGGCAGACGACGATGTCATGGGATACCTCGGGGGCAAGGTGCAGCCGCTGCTGGCCAAGATGTCCTCCTTCCCCGCTCCCACCTTTGCCGCGGTGCAGGGGCCCTGCCTCGGGGTCGGGCTGGGCCTGGCCATTGCCACCGACGTGGTCTACGTGGCGCAGAACGCCAAGATCGGTTCGCCCTTCGCCAACCTGGGGGCAACCCTGGACTCGGGCGGGCACTGGCTGTTCACCGAACGCCTGGGTACGCACCGCACGCTGGACCTGATCTACACCGCCGAGCTGATCAGCGGCGCCGATGCGGTGGCCTCCGGACTCTTCTCGCGTGCCATGCCCGCCGACGAACTGCTGGAGACCACGCGCGGCATCGTCGCGCCGGTGGCCTCCGGTGCCACCGGCGCCTTCCGGGCCTCCAAGGAACTCGTCGCCCAGATCCGCGACGCCCGTCTGGGATTGTGGGAATCAATGGCCGATGAGAACCAGGCCCAGGCGGATCTGTGCGCGACGGAGGACTATGCCGAGGGATTCCTGGCCTTCCAGGAAAAGCGGAAGCCGTCCTTCAAGGGCTAAATGCGCGTTGATGCTTCGTTGGGCGTCCCCACCAGGCGGGGACGCCCAACGCGTGCGTGGGTTCCAACCTGCATTCGGGCGAAACCTTCCACCAGATTGATCGAGACCGCGTTCGAACTGACCGGGGAAGCCGGCTAGGACGACCCATGGTTCCGTCGGCCCGGATTCTTCAAGAATAAGAGCAACGGCAGGCCGGCACACGCCGTCAGCCCCACCCAGATCCACATGGCCGGCTGAAGCCCGATGGCATCGCCCGCCAAACCGCCTACGATGCCAAGGACCGGCACCGGACCCATGGTGAACACCAGCCGGAATCCCTGCTGTCGCCCCATCATCTCCTCCGGCGTGAACTTGGCCAGCAGGCCATAGGCGGTTGCGTTGTAGGAAACCATCAGCGCGTTGTAGAGCACCGAGTGGCAAATAACCAGCACGATGGCTCCGGCAGGGGCAAGCCCAGCCAGGGGAATCAAGGCGACGGCCAGCGGCAGGAACAGGATGGACAGCGCCAAGACCCTGTTCTCGCCCAGCTTTTCCACGAGCACGGGAACCACCAGGGAACCCAGCAACCCGCCGACGGCAATGGTTGAGATGACCAGCCCAATAGTTTGGGGGCTGAAGCCCAGGACCTTGACGAAGTACAGCGTTTCCAACGCCGACCCGAACGCCAAGCCCATGCTGCTGATCGCGGAAGAGGCAACCAGGGCACGTATGGTGGGGTGTTTGAGGGTGAAGTGAAGCCCCTCGCCGAAGGATTCCCTGAAGCCGATCCGTGCCGCCGTTTCGGCAAGGGGAGAGGCATTCCCCGTCTTCTTGCGAAAGCCCCAAAGCAAGGTTCCCGCGGCGAGCAGGTTTGCCGCCCCGGCCACGATCAGGGTGAACGGTGCGGATATGACGGCGACCAGAAGACCGGCCAACCCGGGGGAAATAATCCCCATCGAGGTTTCAACGGTTTCCTTGCGGGCAAAGGCCGTTGATGCCAGGTCGCGCCCCACGATGCCCGGCAGAGCCGAGCCCGCACCCATGCCCCACAACATGCCCGCCACTCCGACAAGGAATGAAACCAGCACCAGCTGTGGGTAGGTCAACGCACCCAACGACCAGGTGAGCGGCACCGAGAAAATCGCCAGCCCCGCCGTCAACTGGGCCCACATCATGGTCTTGATCCGATCCAGGCGATCGAGCATGATCCCGGCCGGGATGGCCAGGAACAAAAAGGCGGCGGCCCCCGCGGCATTGAGCAGGCCGATCTGGGTTGCCGTGGCATTCAGTGCGTAAATGGCGACCAGGTCGTCGGCGACATTGAGGATGCCGGTGGCGAACGCGCCGAACGCCACCGAACGCATCAGCGGGCCAAAGCCGGGCTTGTTCCGCAATCGGGACGGCGACGCCGCGGCCGTCTCCGGGACCTGCCGCTCACTCATGGGGACCGTCCTTCGTTCGCAGGCTCTCTTATCGCAGATGCTACCTGCCGGGTACAGCGAACCCATGCCCGCCGCGCAGCAATCGCGCCGTGGGCGGCACCGTTCCGTCCTCCATGCTCCCGGCAGCAGACGCCATGGTGCCGGAACGTATGGCAATGGGTGTCGAGACCCGCGGGCGTGGCAAAGCCGGCCCGCTATGGCACGCGGATCCAGTCGGCGCCGCCGGGTGCGCGGTGCCACGACTGCCGTGGGCCCTCCCATTCACGCGCTACATCCGTGAGCCAGAAGGTGCTGTCGGGGTCCCAACCGGCGATGACCGACGCCGTGTCGGTGTCCACGTCCAGGGCACGGCCCGCAAGGCCGAGGTAGCCCTGGGTCGTCAGGTGCACGGCGTCCCACTCCAGCGCCACTCGTTCCCAGTCCGGGATCACCCAGGGCCCGTCGCGTCCGGTGCAGCGGAACCAGTCGTGCCGTCGGGAGGCGGTGACCTCGAGTGGATAGATGCGACACAGGGACACCCAGTCATCCGCGGTGCGGATCTCGAAGGTGCGCCCTACTCCGCGAACCGGGATGGCTGTCGCCTCGTCCCATCCAAAGTAGTCCTCCACGAGGTTCAACCCCGCCGGGACCTGCCCGATGGTGTGGACAAGCCCCTGCGGGATCGACCACCACTCACCAGACCAGTTGGCGTGCGGGTCGCTCGGGCGTACGCGCGCGGCCCGTTCCTCCTCGGCGCGTGCGTTGCAGGCCCACTTTGCCAGGGCTTGGCGCGGGTCCTTATCCAGCGGGGCGGGGTCATCCGGCGAGCGCCAGTCGATGGCCCACTGTTCCCGCCGGCGAAGTCCTCCGTTGGACTGCAGCGCCAGTGCCCTCATGACATGCTCCGCGAGGGATTCGAAGGCGGCTCGGACGGTTGGAAGGGCGGCGAGCATGTCTTCCCCGTCTGGTTCCTGCCAGTACCTGGCGTTGGCTACCGCCCGCTCAAGGGCGGCCTGCATCCGGGCCTCGTCGAGATCGGTGAGGTTCAGGGTGGCAATTGCTGCTGCCAGCCGAGTTGGCGAGGCGGGAGAAGGAGGAACGACAGTGTCGTTGGAACCATTCGCCAACATCACCCACGAAGTCCCTCGCCCTGGGTCAAGAGCATTGGCCAGCTCGAACACGGCACTCCGGATCTCCGGGTCAAGTTCCATCGCGAGTTCGAGACACATGCGTCTGGCCCTCGGTCCGCCAAGAACCGAGTCAATGTTTGGTTCCATCGCTTCATCCTTGCACTTCCGCCGCCGCGGCGGGCAGGGCGTCGTGAATCCCGATGTCAGTCGGCCGGCGGAACGCTCCCGGGTGCCGCGAGGATGTCCTGTCCGCCGCGCAACAGCCGTGCCATGATCCGCCTGGCCTGCCGTCCCTCCGGGATCGGCAACAGGGGGAAGCCGTGCACCATGCCCGGGGCCTCGTGGAACACGGTGGGCACCCCGGCCGTGCGGGCCTTGGAAACCAGGAGTTCGCAGTCCGGATGGGTGATGTCGCGGGTGCCGGCGAATACTGCGAGCGGACCGAGTCCGGCCATCTCGCCGAATAGCGGAGACGCGATCGGGTCATCCAGCGCGAGCCCGTCTCGCCAGAGATCCGCTGCGGCCAGCAGGCCGGGCCGGACCGGCCTCTTGTCGTTTGGTTCGACCGAGTCAATGGATGGATTGCCCAGGCTCAGGTCAAGTGCGGGGGAAATCAACACCGTGTGGGCGAGGACCACGTGGGCATCGCGGAGCAGCAGTGCGGCGGCAAGCGCAATTTGGCCCCCGGCAGAGTCGCCGACAACCGACACGTTTTCCGCTCCGTATTTGGCCGCGAGGCGCTTGAGCAGGTCGGCGACCTGCGGGACCACCGTCGCGGCGGTTCCCTGCGGTGCAAGCGGGTAGATGGGGACCAGCACCCGGGAACCGGTGGCTGCGGCAAGCTCGGCGACAAGCTGCCAATGCGGTAGGGAGATTTGGTTGATCCACGCCCCACCGTGGATATAGACGATCCTCCTATGCGCAACCGCCCCGTAGCCCACCACCTCGTATAGGGGCCATCCGCGGTCTTGGTCCACGCTGACGCCCACGCCTCGGGGCAGCAGGCGCGGGGGTCCATAGGGCCGGGGGCGCAAGCGCCGCGCCTCCACGAGTTCCGCGGTGGCTTGGGCACTGGCGAACCGGCGCCGGTATCCGAGCGCGGTCAAGATCGACGGCATCATCCGGCTGGAAAGACTGGGCACGGCGCACTCCTTGGCGGGAAGGGGAACGGCTGCCTTGCTGCTTCCCGAGGCGCAGTCCGGCGCCGGTCGCAGCCGACATATCGAACGTACCACCGGCGCAGGGCGCGGGGATCGGCCGGTGGCCGGAATTTGTGCCCGGGGCGGATCAGCGGGTGTCGACGTCCTCGAAGATCAGGAAGGTCTGGGTGTCCAGCACTCCTGGCATGGATTGCAGCTGGTCGAAGATGACCCGGCGCAGATCGACATTGTCCCGCGCCCTGACCAGGAGAATCACGTCGAAGTTGCCGCCGACCAGGCCCACATGGTGCACTTCGGGCATGGCGGCGAGCCGCTCGCGCATCTCCCGCCAAGAGTGCTGGCGCAGTTTCAGGGTCACGTAGGCGCTGGCGCGCAGGCCCGCGCGAAGCGGGTCGACGACCGCGGTGTACCGGGTGATGACCCCCTCGTCCTGCAGGCGGTTGATTCGGGAATAGGCGTGCGCGCGGGAGACGTGGACCTTTTGCGCGACAGTGGTCACCGATTGGCGGCCGTCCTTGGTGAGCTCCTCCAGGATGCGCCGATCCACCTCATCCAGACGAACCGAGGGAGTCTCCATCAAATGCCTCTTTCCACTTTGTCCAAAAACCGGCATGTAGCGACGGTCACACTTTCAATCCGTCTCCAAGAATAACGATCCCATGCGCAGTTTTCCAGAATAGTCCAAGAAGCTGGATACATTTCATCGAAAATACCGATACTTAAGGTAAGAACTGACGCAACGTCGGGCCGGCCCGACGCCCGCGTCCCACCGCACACCAGAAAGGCGTGACCCGTGACAAACACCGAAGCGCGCGAAGCAATTGAGCAGGTGAGCAGCAAGTTCGGGATCACACCCGAGGACTACATGCTGCCCGCGCGAACCGAAATCCACATGCTTGACATCAACGGCAAGCTACATCCGGCCGGGGAGCAGGGTGCGGAGCCCGGTCACGAATACCCGTTGCCCAGCCCCAAGGCCCTGGTGGATGCGTACGAACAATTGGTCATCGGCCGCCGCGTCAATGACCAGAACTCCGCCCTGGTGCGCCAAGGCCGCATGGCCGTCTATCCTTCCAGCCACGGTCAGGAAGCCGCCCAGGTTGCCGCCGCCTTGTGCCTGGGGGAGGACGACTGGATGTTCCCCACCTACCGGGACACCGTGGCCGTCATGGCCAAGGGAGTGGCGCCCATGGAGGTGATGGCAGGGTTCCGCGGGGACTGGCACAGCGGATACGACCCCAAGCAGTACAAGGTCTCCATCCAGTCCACCCCGCTAACCACGCAGCTGTTGCACGCGGTGGGCGTCGCCCACGCCGCCAAGCTGCGCGGCGAGGACACCGTCGTCATGGCCATGTGCGGCGACGGGGCAACCAGCGAAGGCGACTTCCACGAGGCACTGAACTTTGCCGCGGTCTTCAACCTGCCCGTCATCTTCTTCGTGCAGAACAACCAATACGCGATCTCCGTTCCGCTCTCTCAGCAATCGGTGGCGCCGTCCCTGGCCCACAAGGCCGTCGGCTACGGCATGGCCGGCGAGCGCGTCGACGGCAACGACCTGGTGGCGCTGTTGGCGGTCCTGGGCCGCGCGGTGCGCCTGGCCCGCGAGGGCAACGGCCCGCTGCTGGTCGAGGCCCACACCTACCGGATGCAGGCACACACCAACGCCGACGACGCCACCCGCTACCGCGAGGACGCGGAGGTGCAGGGCTGGATGGCCAAGGACCCGGTCACCAGGATGCGCAGCTACCTCCAGGAGGCAGGCCTGCTGCCCGAGGCCACCGAAGCCCGGATCACCGCAAGTGCCGAAGCGGTGGCGCAGTCGCTGCGCGACGGCATGAACTCGGAAAACACCCCGGACCCGGCCGACCTCTTCGCCCATGTCTATTCCAGGCCCACCACCCAATTGTCCGAGCAGGCAGCACTGCTCGCCGACGAACTCGCCCGCGAGGAGGACGCAAAATGAGCGCCACGGCAACCACGGCTTCGGCCGCCAACGTCAGTGCTGCCACGGCAGCCGCCGCTGCACGCACCGCAGAGACCGGAACCCAGCCGGTGACCTTCGCCAAGGCGCTGAACACCGCACTGGCTGACTCCATGGCACTGGAGGATTCGGTCCTGGTCTTCGGCGAGGACGTCGGGGTCCTCGGCGGGGTCTTCCGCATCACCGACGGGCTGACCAAGCGCTTCGGCACCGACCGCTGCTTCGACACGCCCCTAGCCGAATCGGGCATCGTCGGCATGGCCATCGGAATGGCCATGAACGGCATGCGCCCGGTCATCGAGATGCAGTTCGATGCCTTTGCCTACCCGGCCTTCGAGCAGATCGCCTCTCACGTGGCCAAGATGCACAACCGGACCAAGGGCAGGATGGCGCTGCCGATGGTCATCCGCATCCCGTATGCCGGCGGCATCGGCGGGGTGGAGCACCACTGCGACTCCTCCGAAAGCTACTACGCGCACACCCCTGGACTGAAGGTGTTCACCCCGGCCACCGTCGGGGACGCGTACCTGATGCTGCGCGAAGCCATCGACTCCCCGGACCCGGTCATCTTCATGGAACCCAAGAAGCTGTACTGGACCAAGGAACAGGTCGACCTGGACGCCCTGCGGCTCTCGCATGAGACCGCCGCAGTACCCCCGACCGAGGGACGGGCAGCCATCGCGCGCACCGGCACCGACGCCACGCTGATTGCCTACGGTCCCTCGGTGTCCACCGCCATGGCCGCCGCGGAGGCCGCCGCGCTGGAGGGCCGCAGCCTCGAGGTCATCGACGTGCGCACCATCGTGCCGCTGGATGACGCAACGATCTGCGCATCGGTGCGCAAGACCGGACGGGCGGTGGTCATCGCCGAGGCACCTGGTTTCGCCTCCGTATCCAGCGAAATCGTCGCCCGGATCCAGGAACGGTGCTTCCACTCGCTCGCGGCACCGGTGCTGCGCGTGACCGGGTTCGACACCCCGTACCCTGCACCAAAACTCGAAAAGTACTACTTGCCATCCGTGGACCGCATCCTGGATGCCGTGGATGCGTTGCAATGGGAGGAAAAGGCATGAGCGTGAAAACCTTTTTGCTGCCGGACCTCGGCGAGGGCCTGGCCGAGGCCGAGCTGGTGAAGTGGCTGGTCGCCGTCGGAGACACCATCGTCATCGACCAGCCCATCGCGGAAGTCGAAACCGCGAAGTCCATGGTGGAGGTGCCCAGCCCGTACGCCGGAATCGTGCATGAGCTCCATGGCCGTGTCGGCGAGATGGTCTTGGTCGACGCCCCGCTGTTCTCTGTGCTCGAGGAAGGCGCCACGGCGCCGGCCGCTGTCCCTGCGCCCCGGCCCACCACGCCGGTGCGCGAAGTCGCCCAGAGCTATAGGGACGAGGAACAGGCAGGCGCCAAGGAGCCTGCGGCCGAAGGCTCGGGCAACGTGCTCATCGGCTACGGAACCCCCGACGGACTCTCCGCCAAGGCGCGCAAACGCCGCCCGCGCTCCGGCCCGGCCGAAGCCACCGCCCCTGCGATCCCGGAACGGCCCGAGGTTGCCGAGCCAAGAATCGCCCCGCTGGTCATCTCACCCTTGGTCCGCAAGCTCGCAAGGGACCGCGGCATCGACATAGCCACGGTCACCGGCAGCGGTGCCAACGGCCTGATCCTGCGCTCCGACATCGAGGCAGCCGGCGTGGCCGCGCCAGTGCCGGAACCCGGCTCCACTCCTGAGCCCGCCGCTGCACCGGTGGCGGCCGCTCCTGCCGCCCGCGCGACGCGGGGCGAACTCGACGCGCGGTCGGGCCTGGCAATTTCCTCCAGGACCCCGATCAGCGGCGTGCGCAAGACCATCGCCCAGGCCATGGCCCGATCCCGGAGCGAAATTCCCGAGGCGACGGTGTGGGTGGACGTGGATGCGACGAACCTGCTGCAGATGCGTGCGGCGATGAAGTCCACCGACATGGAGAACACGCCGGGGATCCTGGCATTCATTGCCCGTTTCGTGGTGGCGGGACTGCAAAAGTATCCTGCGCTGAACACCCGTCTTGAGCACAACGCCCAAGGGGACGCCGAGATCATCGGCTTTGACGGGATCAACCTGGGCATCGCCGCGCAGACAGATCGTGGTCTGATGGTTCCGGCCATCCGCAATGCCCAGCAGCTCAGTGCCCGCGGCCTGCATGCCGAACTGGCCCGGCTCACCGAGGTCACCCGTTCGGGCAAGGCCACGGTCGCCGAGCTCACCAGCGGCACGTTCACCCTCAACAACTACGGGGTCTTCGGGGTCGACGGTTCGGCCGCCATCATCAACTACCCGGAGGTCGCGATCCTGGGGGTCGGACGGATCATCGACAAGCCGTGGGTAGTTGACGGCGAGCTGGCGGTTCGCAAGGTCACCGAGCTCACGCTGGCCTTCGACCACCGGGTCTGTGACGGGGGCACTGCGGCAGGATTCCTGCGCTTCGTAGCCGACGCCATGGAAAACCCGGCATCGGTGCTCGCCGACCTGTAAGGGGGGAGTGCAGCAACCTGCGGCGAAACGAGGGCCCGCGGCAACAGGATCTTGATAAACCTGTTGCCGCGGGCACTCGTGCATGTGCAGCTGCTCCAGTGGAAGCGGATGCCGGGGGAAGCAATGGTTTCCCGATCCCGCTTTGGCTGGCTGACGTGTTGTTCTGTTTCCCCGCCCCCCTATTGAAAGGGGCGTCGACCTACTATCCTGATGCCATGGACAAGCTACCTGCTGAATACGAGCACTACCTTGTAGGCAAAGACGAACTCCACGTGGAAACCGTGATGCCGATCTTCAAGGAATCAATCGCCGAAGGCAAATACGGCGTTCACATCCGCGGGCTAGGGGGCCACTCGGAACAAGCCTTCGTGGACGAGAGCGTCCCGTTCGGCAAGATCAAGATCACCGTCCCCTAGCACCGGCCCCTTTGGGCCATGCAACAGAGTTCCCCGGGAACCGGCAATCGGTCCCCGGGGACTTGATTTTGCTCGGGTGCCTTTTCGTGCAGAATGTGGATAGCACCGAAACACCGGCTGTGACCGGCACCGAGAAAGTGGGATCCCGCCATGATGAAACCACTAGCGCCCAAGGTGGAACAACTCGATCCACATTGCTGGCGGATGCTCAACCACGGCTTCTCCATGAACTCCGGGCTCATCGTGGGGGAGGCGCGGGCAGTAGTCATTGACACCGGTTCCGGTCCGCGCGAGGCCGCAGGGCTGTATGCCGCGATTCGCCGGATCACCGACCTTCCGCTGCTGGTGGTCAACACCCATGCCCACGGCGACCACGTCTTCGGAAACAACTACTTTGCCGCCCACGGCGTGGAGGATTTCCACGCCAGTGCAGCTGCGGCGGAGCACTTGCGCGGACACGGCGACGAGGAACGCCAGCTGGTGCGCTTCCTGGAACCGGAAATGGCCCTGCGCCAAGGGCCCTACTCAAACATCGTGGTGCCCTCCCGGATCATCGGGGAAGCCGGTGCAACACTGGATCTTGGCGGCACGAGCCTGGAGGTCTTCGGGCTGGGGCGCGGGCATACCGCCGGGGACCTGCTGGTGCGCTGCGGCCGGATCCTGTTCACTGGCGACCTGGTGGAGGAGGGAGGCCCGCCAAACTTCGAGGACGCCGATCCCTTTCTCTGGGCGGAGCTGCTGGAACGGCTCGAGCTGGAATGCCGACCAGACACGGTGGTCGTTCCGGGCCACGGCAATGTGGTGGACGTGGACTTCATCGGCAGGCAACTCCGGGAAATGCGGGCCGCGCTACGGGAGGGCGAGGAAATCGTGGCGTCCTGGCCGGCCGGTCGGGTTGATCCCACCGCGTTCCAGTTGGAATGGATGCCCTACGGACCTGAACAATCGTCGATCTTCCTGCAACGACTGCGTGAATTATTGCCATAGCCGGTTGCGTAGGATGAATGCATGAGTGAGGAACCTTTCAACCTGCGTCGGATCGCGGTGAAAGTGTACTCACCTTCCCTGCTGTACGGGCTGGGACTCGGTGCCGTCACGCCCATCATTGCGTTGTCGGCCCTGGACCGCGGGGCCAACCTGGCCACTGCCGCCCTGATCGTCACCCTTGTGGGTGTCGGAGCCCTGCTCTCCAACATCCCGGCCGCGATGCTGACGACGAGATTCGGCGAGCGCCTGGCCATGGTCTTTGCCGCAGGCTGGGCATCCCTGGGCATGGTGTTGGGCATCGTGCCCTCCAACCTCGGCCTGTTTGCCGTGGGCGTCACCATGCTGGGCATGGCCGGTGCCGTCTTTAACCTGGCCAGGCAAACGTATCTGGCCGAAGCGGTCCCTTTGGCATTCCGGGCCAGGGCCATGTCGACACTGGGCGGGGTGATGCGCATCGGTGTGTTCATCGGGCCCTTTGCTGCGACGCTGGCCATGAAATGGCTGGGGATCGCGGGGGCCTACTGGGTGGGCATGGCAGCGATGTTCATCGCCATGGTCGTGTGCTTCCGGATCCCGGAGCTGGCATCACGCGCTCCGTTGGAAGCCGGCCAAAGCCGCGCCGGCGGATCCATGTGGAGCATCGCCAAGGACCAATGGAGGATCCTGTTGGGGATCGGGCTGGGCATCGTGTGCATCACCGCGGTGCGCTCAACCCGCCAGGTAGTCCTCCCGCTGTGGGGCGAAAACCTCGGGTTGGACGCCGCCACCATCTCCCTGATCTACGGGGTCTCCGGAGCCATCGACATGCTGATCTTCTACCCCGCGGGCAAGGTCATGGACAAGCGAGGCCGTGTGTGGATCGCGGTGCCGTGCATGGTGGTGATGGGAGTGGCCTTGTTCCTGCTGCCGATGACCAACGGCGTGCCGGCCATGATGGCGGTGGCCATGCTGCTGGGTTTCGGCAACGGGATCGGTTCGGGCATCGTCATGACCCTCGGCGCCGACTATTCTCCGGTGGCCGGCAGGGCGAAGTTCCTGGGGCTGTGGCGACTGATGTCGGACTCCGGGGCGATGGCCGGGCCGGTGGTGCTTGCGGCCCTCGTGGCCTCGGCTACCTTGGGTGCCGGGATCTGGGCCATTGGCGGGGTTGCGCTGCTGGGGGCAGGGATCTTCGGCTACTTCATCCCGCGCACGAACCGCCGGCGAATGGGTGCCCCGTAACGCGCAAAGAGCACGTGGACGAACTGGCCCGCAACCATGGCGGTGCCCAGAACCAGGGCCAGGCCCACAGCCAGGAACAGCAGTAGCTGCACATTGCCCACGGTGCCGATGGCCGGGTGCGGCATCGCCACCGCAAGGGCCAGGGCACCTGCTGCCATTGGTGCCCCGAGGATCGCCAGGAAGCGCAGTATTCTCTCCGGTGCCGCACGCGTCTGGCTGCCGGTCGTCGCCGGTGCCGCGGAACTGCCGTGCGCGTGGCGCAGGAACAATCCCGCCAGCACGCTCCACCAGGCCACCACCAGGTAGGCCGCAATCACGTCGCTGGGACGGTGCCAGCCCAGCACCAAGGTCGAGGCCCCGGCAACCGCGGCATAGCCCCATCCCAGCAAGGCCAGCAGGGGTCGGTGCGCGACCGGGGTGACAATGAAGATCGTGGCCATGGCGGCGGCGGCAAAGGTGGTGTGGCCGGAGGGGAACGAATTCATCGACGCCTCCGAGATGTTCAGGTCCGGCCGCTCCAGCACCACATGCTTGAGCAGCTGGGTGGATCCTGCGGCGCCCAGCAACAACGCCCCGGCCACGATCGGACGGACGGAGTCGTGCCGGCGCACCAGGGCAAAGAGGATGAACCCGGCGGCCAGAAGGGCCGATGCCGCGGGCATGTGGTCCAGGAACGCCAGTGCCGGGCCGCGGGTCTTGTCCGCAGCCAGGAATGCCTCTCCGCCCCGGAGCGCTGCCTCGTCGATCCACTGCCCCAGTTTAGTATTGACGAAGAAGCTGTAGCACGCCCAAAATGCGGCAGCCAGAAGCAGCAGGGCGCCATACCAGGGCCACAAGGCACGGCCCGGAGCGGCTGTCGGTGATTGCTGGACGGTGGGATTCATTGTCATTAGGATTTCACAATTTCCTCGCTGTGGGTCCGGAACGTGGGCTTTGTCCCACCGTGACGCCGGGGCAAATCGGCCGGTCAGGTGCCCGGGCTCCAGGGCTGAGGACGCAAACGGCGGCGAAATGCCCGGGTGCTGCGCCGGATAGGCTGGAAACCATGAACCAGCTGCCCGACCTTGACGAACTCATCGACGCCTCGCACGTGGTGTCACTGCCCATGACCGTGCAATTCCGCGGGGTGCGGCACCGCGAGGCCATGCTGTTTGAGGGGCCAGCCGGCTGGGGCGAGTTCTCGCCCTTCCTGGAATACGGTGCCCCGGAGGCATCCTCATGGCTGCGCTCGGCCATCGAAGCGGCTTGGGAGGGCTATCCGGAACCGGTGCGCGGAAGCGTTCCGGTCAACGCCACGCTTCCGGCAGTGGGCCCGGAACGGGTCCAGGCCGTCCTGGCCTCCTACGACGCAACGCACACCATCAAGGTCAAGGTCGCCGAAAAGGGCCAGGACCTCGCCCAGGATGTGGCGCGCGTGGCGGAGGTCCGCCGGTTGCTGCCCGAGGCGGCAATCCGCATCGATGCCAACGCCGGGTGGGACCATGAAGCGGCGATGGAGGCGCTGGAGGCGCTGGCCGGCTTCTCGCTGCAATACGCCGAGCAGCCGGTTCCCGGCATCGCGGGATTGGCACGCGTGCGCGCAGAAGTGCAGCGACGCGGACTCGGGATCCTGATTGCCGCGGATGAATCGGTGCGCAAGGAATCCGACCCGCTGGCGGTGGCCCGGGCGGGGGCCGCGGACCTGATCGTCATCAAGGCGCAGCCGCTGGGCGGGGTCCGCCGGGCCATCGACATCGTGCGGGACGCCGGACTGCCGGCGGTGGTTTCCTCGGCACTGGACACTTCCATCGGATTGCGCCAGGGTGCCGCCCTGGCGGCCGCGCTTCCGGAGCTGCCCTATGCCTGCGGGCTGGCAACCGGCTCGCTCTTTTCCTCCGACATCACCACCGACAGGTTCATCGCCGTCAACGGATCCCTGCAGTTGCGGGACATCGCCGCCGACCCCCAGCTGCTGCGCAGGCACGCGGTCGGGACCGAACGCCGTACCTGGTGGCGCCAGCGGCTGGCCGGCTGCCTCGAGGAACTGCAGCGGAGCGCCGACTAGCCACGGCACCGGACCACGCGTGGACGCGGCCCGGCAAGGGCTCCTCGGCGAGACGCACCTCACAATTCGGCCCAAGGGGTCGAAGTCGACGCCTGCCCGTTGCCCGCCGTTAACCTTTCGGCGGCCAGCCGCTCACCGGGCGCTGGAACGCTGGAATCGAAGTAATCCACTCGATAGCGTTGCACGGAGAAAACCATGAGCCTCACACGTACTTTCCTTCCCATGCTCGGCCACACCCGCGGCAACCGCGATGCCGCAACCTGCCACTTCAAGTGCGGCAACGCGTGCGCCAAGGACGTCTGCAACACCAGCGACAACAGCTACTTCCGGGACATTGCCGATGCCGCACTGAGCCGCCGCTCCATCTTGGGTCTTGGGGCCGTGGCGTCTGCTGCGTTGGTCGTCGGCGTCGAAACGGTTGGCGCAACCGCCGCCCAGGCCGACACCCTGGTTGCCCCGAAGGGCGGCGGCAAGCTGGCATTCAAGGCCATTGCCCCGGTGCCGCGCACCGTCGATGCCGTAACCGTTCCCGAGGGCTACGACTGGGCGACGATCATCCGCTGGGGCGACCCGCTGTTCAACAACACCGCGCAATTCGACATCAACGCACAGAGCGAAAAGCGCCAGGCCGGCCAGTTCGGCTACAACAACGACTACCTGAACATCATCGTGGACAAGTACTCCGGACGCTCCGGCGTGCTGGTGGCCAACCACGAATACACCAATGAAGACCTGATGTTCGACCCCGCCTGGTTCGCGGCCAACAAGGCCGAGGCCGCGAAGATCGCCATGGCCGCACACGGCTTCTCCGTGGTCGAGGTCAAGCGCGTCAAGAGCGGCACGCCCTGGAGCTACGTCCGCGGGGGCGAGCGCAACCGCCGCATCACCGCCACCACGCCCTTTGCGGTCGACGGCCCGGCCGCCGGCTCGGACCTGCTCAAGACCGTCGCGGACCCGGAGGGACGCACGGTGCTGGGCACCCTGAACAACTGCGCCGGCGGCACCACCCCGTGGGGAACGGTGCTCTCCGGCGAAGAGAACTTCAACCAGTACTTCCGCGGCACCGGTTCGGCTTCCGATGCGCGCTACGGGCTGTCCGATGTGGCGACCGAACGCGGCTGGGAAGACGTGGACCCTCGCTTCTCGGCCCGCAACCCGGGCTACGAGAACGAGATCAACCGCTTCGGCTGGATCGTGGAGATCGACCCGCAGAACCCCACCTCCGCCCCGGTGAAGCACACCGCGCTGGGCCGCTTCAAGCACGAGGGCGCCAACGTGCGGATCGCCGATGACGGACGCGTGGTCGCCTACTCGGGCGACGACGAGCGCTTCGACTATGTCTACAAGTTCGTTTCCAAGGCCAAGTACCGCCGCGGGGACCGCAAGCACAACATGACGCTGCTCTCCGAGGGCGACCTCTACGTTGCCAAGTTCTCCGGAAATTCCCCGGCTTCCCAGATCGACGGCTCGGCGGCAGTGCCAACCGATGGCGCCTTCGACGGCTCGGGCAGCTGGATTCCGCTGGTCAAGGACGGTGCCTCCATGGTTCCGGGCATGGGCGTTGAGGAAGTGCTCGTCTACACCCGCCTGGCGGGCGACAAGGTCGGTGCCACCAAGATGGACCGTCCCGAGGACGTCGAGCCGAACCCGGTCACCGGAAAGCTGTACATCGCGCTGACCAACAACACCCAGCGCGACACCACCGGCAAGGCGACAGTCGACGAGGCGAACCCGCGCACCAAGAACCGCGACGGCCACGTCATCGAACTGACCGAGCGCAACAACGACGCGACGGCCACCGAATTCGCCTGGAACATCCTGTTGGTGGCCGGTGACCCGTCCAAGGACGAAAGCACCTACTTCTCGGGCTACCCGAAGGACAAGGTCTCGCCGATCTCCTGCCCGGACAACCTGGCGTTCGACTCCAAGGGCAACCTTTGGATCTCCACCGACGGGCAGCCCGGCACGATCGGGTACTGCGACGCCCTGCACAAGGTCACGCTGACCGGCAACGACCGCGGACGCGTCGAACAGTTCCTGGCCGTCCCGGCCGGTGCGGAAACCTGTGGGCCGCTGATCCACGACCGCGACGGTTCGGTCTTCGTTGCGGTACAGCACCCGGGTGAAAACGGCACCTACCAGGACCCGACGTCCTTCTTCCCCGACTACGTGCTCAGCCCTTCCAAGGCCAAGCGCGGCGAGGTCTACGGTCCGCGTCCCTCGGTGGTCCAGGTCTTCTCCTCGGCCAAGGGGAACGGGCCCAAGCAAAAGTAGCTGGCTGAAGCCCTTCGGCCCAAAAGGCTCTCGGTCCAGCGGTTTGCCGCCGTTTGGACCGAGGGCCTTTTTTCTTGCCCGACGTCCCCGGCCGGTCGAGGCCCGGTCGGGGACGGAATTAGGATGGAAGGCATGCCAACTGATTCCGTCCCCGAACTCGCCTCCATGGACGTTGCCCGCCTGTTGCTGGCCGCACTCCAGAACCACGGGGTTCGCGATGTGGTGATCTGCCCCGGATCGCGCAGCGCCCCGCTGGCCTACGCCCTTGCCGAGGCCGAGGCAGCGGGCACCATTCGGCTGCATGTGCGCATCGACGAACGGGGGGCAGGATTCACTGCGCTGGGGCTCAGCCTGGCAAGCGGTGCCCCGGTGCCGGTGGTGACAACCTCGGGAACCGCCGTGGGGGAGCTGCTGCCCTCAGTCATGGAGGCAAACCACGTCGGAGCCAGGCTGCTGGTGCTTTCGGCCGACCGGCCCACCGAATTGCATGGAACCGGCGCCAACCAGACCACCAACCAGGTAGACCTGTTCGGAGCCCACGTCCGCGGAAGCGTCACCATCCCGGCCGGTGCGAACCCGGAATCCCTGGTCGCGGCCGCCCTGGCTTCCGCGCGCGGATCCGACACGGCTGCCCCTGGCCCGGTGCAGATCAATGTCGCTTTCCGCGATCCGCTGGTTCCGGCCCCGGGGGACAAGCTGCCGGATTTCGGTGCCAATGTGTCCCGTCCGCCCGTCGCCATCACCGCGAATGCGGACCTCGGATGGAGGAACCACGCGCCGGCGGCCGAACATCGAACCGTGGTGGTTGCGGGCCACGGCGCAGGAGCAGGGGCCGAGGACTTCGCACGCGCCCTGGGCCTGCCGCTTTTTGCCGAGCCGAGTTCCAACGCACGCTTCGGCCCCAACGCCATTGGCCCCTACCGAACGCTGCTGGCCAAACACCTGGCACGCATCGAACGCGTGGTCCTCTTCGGCCGACCGACGCTGAGCCGGCCGGTGGGCCTGCTTCTGGGCAACCCGGACATCGCCTCGGCACTGTGGTCGCCGGCCCCCGCCCCGTGGTTTGAAGCGGGGCGCAGGCGCGAGCAGCCCATCGCCGACCCCGCCGAACTGGTGGAGTTCGCCGGGTTCCCTCCCGCGAACTGGTTGGGGCAATGGCAGCAGCTGGGACGGCAGGCGGAAGAAAGGATCAGTGAGTCCATCGACGCAACCGGCGGGCTGAACGGCCCCCTGGTCGCCGGCGTGGTCTGGGACCTGTCCCGCGGGAACCTGGTTCTGGGCTCCTCCAATGTCATCCGCGACGCAGACCTCTGCGGATCACCGGCGGAGGGTGCCGCGGCCACGGTCTATGCGAATCGCGGCCTGGCCGGGATCGACGGCACCGTTGCCACCGCCACGGGTATCGCCCTGGCGCGTGGGGGCCGAAAGACCACGCTACTGGTCGGGGACGTGACGTTCCTGCATGATGTCGGAGGTCTGCTGATCGGCGAGGGTGAACCCGAACCAGAGATGGACGTGGTGATCCTGAATGACTCCGGCGGAGCCATCTTCTCGACTCTCGAACACGGTGCAGTCGAGGAATCCGGACGCTATGCCAATGCTGTCGAACGGCTCTTTGCCACCCCGCACCGGGTCCGGATCCAGCCCTTGGCCGCTGCCTACGGTTGGGAATACCTGTCAGTGGACACCGTCGAGGAACTCAGGGACGCGCTGCAGGGCCCCGGCATCCGGCGCATCATCGAGGTCGCCGTGCCACGTGCGGGCCTGCGCGCCATGCACGCGGGCATTGCCGCACGAATCAACGAACTGGACTGGCCTGAAACACACTAAGGCATCCCAGCAGGCTCCGGCCCCCCGGGGACGGGGTTCCGGACCCGGCGCACGGTGCAAGCCACGCCGCACGGTCCCGCACGGTGGGCGTTAACGACCGGGGGGCGGCTGGCATCCATGTGGATGCCAACCGCCCCCCGGACGCTGCAGGACCTACTCTGCGATCTCCACGTGGGTGGGATCAAGCACGCGCCTGAGGAAGTCCTGGGTGCGCGGCTGCTGCGGGTTGCCGATGACGTCCTTGGCCGGGCCTTCTTCGACCACGACGCCGCCGTCCATGAACACCACGCGGTCCGCGACCTCCTTGGCGAAGGACATCTCGTGGGTCACCACCAGCATGGTCATGCCGGCCTTGGCCAGCGAACGCATGATGGCAAGCACCTCGCCGACCGTCTCAGGGTCGAGCGCCGAGGTGGGCTCGTCAAAGAGCATTAGCGTCGGGTCCATGGACAGTGCCCGGGCAATGGCCACGCGCTGCTGCTGGCCGCCGGAGAGCTGGTCGGGGTAACGATCGCCATAGTCCCCGAGACCCACACGGGTGAGGTTCTTCTGGGCGGTATCCTTCGCCTTTGAAGCGGAACGCTTGAGGACCTTGGTCTGTGCCACCGTGCAGTTCTGCATCACGGTCAGGTGCGGGAACAGGTTGAACTGCTGGAAAACCATACCGACCTTTTGGCGCATCGTGTCAAGGTCCACGTCCAGGTCGGTGGCCTCGAATCCGCCCACGTGGATGATCCCGGCGTTGGGCTGCTCCAGGAGGTTGACACAGCGCAGCAAGGTCGACTTCCCCGAGCCCGAGGGGCCGATGAGGCACACGACCTCGCCGGGCTTGACCTCGAGGTCGATGCCCTTGAGGACTTCGTTGTCGCCGTAGGACTTGCGCAGGCCGCGGATGTCCACGCCCGATGCCTTGAACGCGGTTTGGGTGTTGTTGTCAGTCATGAGGTAATTCCCCTATCGCTTCGTCCGTGCAGAACGGGATTCAAACTTTCGAGCGATCAGGCTCAAAGGAATGGTGATCACCAGGTAAAGGGCGCCGGCCACAATCAACGGCGTGATTCCGGCCCCGAGGGACGTGATGCCGTCGCGCCCGATCTTGGTCATTTCGTACTGTGCCATGCTCGCACCCAAGATAAAGGCCAAGGACGAGTCCTTGGTCAACAGGATGACTTCGTTGGTCATCGGAGGGAGGACGATCTTGAACGCCTGGGGGATCACGATGGTGACCATGGCGCGCCACGCGGGCATGCCGAGCGATCTGGCGGCCTCGATCTGCCCCTTGGGAACGGCTTGCAGACCCGCCCGCAACGTCTCGGCGATGTAGGCCGATGACACCAGACCGAGGGCAACCATGACCACCACTGGTTGCGGCCAGCTGGTGCCGGGGAACGCGGTGGGCACGCCAAAGCCCAAGGCGATCAGGACCAGGATTGCCGGTACGCCGCGGAAGAATTCAATGAAACCGGTGGCGAACCATCGATACGGTGCGAAGCTGGCCATCTTCATCAGCGCGAGGAGCAGACCGAGGGCCAGCCCGAAGGCAAAGGAAATGACCGTGTAGTACAGGGTGTTCTTCAGTCCGACGGTGATCAGTTCGGGGAAGATGGGGCCAAGCTTGTCGAACGCGAAGAAATTGTCGCCGAGGATCTTCCAGTCGACCTGGAGCACCACCGCAATGATGACGCCGACGAAGATGACGATCTGGATGATTTTGCTTAATCGGGCGCGTTGACGAGTAGTCATGGCCATGGGATTGAAGCCTTTCGTGAAAGAGAGCGAGGCCCCGGTTCCGATCGGGAGCCAGGGCCTCGCCTGAGTGCTTGCATCAAATGAGGGTTACGTTAGCTGGTCGCGCCGAACCAGGTTTCGGTGAACTTGGCGAGCGAACCGTCATCAGTCAGGCGCTTGAGCGAGGTGTTGACTTGCTCCAGCATGGCAGCCGAGCCCTTCGGTACTGCAATGCCCAGCTGTTCGCCGGTCTTGAAGTCTGCAACGCGCTTGAGCGTCGGATCGTCCTTGATGGCGTAGCCAAGTACCGACTGGTTTCCCAAGGTCGCAACCGTCGTTCCGGCCTTCAGGGAAGCGAGCTGGAGACCCGAGTCTTCGTAGCCGATGGCATCAAGACCGTTTTCCTGGGCGAACTTGGCGCCCGTGGTGGCCTGCTGCACGCCGATCTGCTTGCCCTTGGCGGACTCCAGGTCGGTGACGCCGGAGCCTTCTTTGGCGACGAGAGTCAGATCGTCATCCATGTAGGGGGTGGAGAAATCCATGTTTCCCTTGCGGGCATCGGTGATGGAGACCGAGGAAATCGCGATATCGCACTGCGTCCTGAAGAGTCCCGATTCAATGGCGTCGAAGCCGGAATCGATCACATTAAGTTCGAGGTCCATGTCCTTGGCGATTTCCGCGGCAATATCCATGTCGAAGCCGACGTTCTTGCCGTCTTTGACGAACTCGAATGGCTCGTAGGGGATGTCCGAGCAAACGGTCAGCTTGCCGGCGTTGAGGACGGTCAGGGCGTTGGCGTCCGATGAAGCAGCGGGGGTCTCGCTGCCGCCGCAGGCGGTCAGGGCAAGTGCGCCCACTGCCGCCACGGCCAGGGACTTGAGTACGGTTGATGAAATCCGCATTGGAGTGTGATCCTTCTCTAGGTGATCGCTCGCAGGGTTTGCGTTGGAGATCATTCTAACCGCAAGCGCAGACCCATGAGATGTGCCTCACAGGCTACATTCTTTTTCTGTGGGTAAACAAGCGCCGTTGTGCAATTGTTGTCTTGGGCGTCCCGGACTTCCTAGATGCCCAAGGCCTCGCGCATTGGACGCATCTTGGCCCAGGACTCGGCAAGCTCGGCCGCCGGATCCGAGGCAGCCACGATGCCGCAACCCGCATAGAGGCGGATGGAAGTCGGGGATTCAATCACCCCGCCACGCAGGGCGATGCCGAATTCGCCGTTGCCGCGCGTGTCGATCCAGCCAACGGGGCCGGCATACGGTCCCCGGTCCATGCCTTCAAGTTCACGCAGGATCACCCCGGCTGCCTTAGTGGGGGTGCCGCACACCGCCGCGGTGGGATGGAAGACCTCCGCCAGATCCAGCATGCTCGGCACCGAACCGTCCGCCCGGGCGGCCAGGGTTGCCTTCACATCCGAGGCCAGGTGCCAGACGTTGGGAAGCTGCAGGACGAAGGGCTCGTCCGGTGCGTCCATGCCGGAGGACAGCGGGCCAAGCTGTTCGGTCAGCGAGTCGATGGCTAGCTGGTGCTCGTGGCGCTGCTTCTCGTCCTCGAGGAGCATGCGGTGGGCGTAATCGGCGTCCCCGCTCGGCGCGGTGGCGCGATCCAGGGTGCCGGCCAGCACGCGGGCCTCGGCGATGTCCCCGCGCACCCGGACCAGCATTTCCGGTGTCGCGCCAATGAGCCCGTCCACTGAATAGGTCCAGCAATCGCTGTAGCGAAGGGCCAGTTGGCGCAATACCTGGGCGACGGCGATCGGCGAGCCAAGGTCGGCGACGGCGTCGCGGGCAAGGACCAGCTTGGTGATGCTGCCGGATTCGATGACCGAGACGCCCTTGCGCACCGATTCCAAGTACGATTCCTCGGAAATCTGGCCGGCCACGAGCCGGTCGATGCCGGTGCCCAGTTCGTGTTCCGGGGAGTAGTCCTCCAACAGCGCCGCAAGTTCCGCCTCGGCCGCTTCCACGCTCAATTCGGCCGCGGGGTCGGAAACCGTGTAGGTGATCCAGCTGCAGGCATCGTTGCGGCCCACCACGATCCTGGGAACGATCAGGCGGGAGACGTAGGAACTGCTGAACGAGAAGGCGAAGGTGCCATAGGCAATCAACCCGGTGCCGGCCTGGTTCACATTGTCCTCGACCTCGGAGGCCACCGCGACGGCGTCCCACCAAGCACGTGCCTCGGCGAAGCGCTCGGGACCGGAGGCCTCAAAACGCGCGACCTGGCCGAAGCCAACGGTTCCCTCGCCACGGCGGGACCACACCAGGGAATCGTCGCGGATGACGTAGTCGAGCAGGCCGTGTTCGCTCATCGCCGGTCGCTGGATGGTGATCGAGCGCAACTGCGGGACTGCGCCCGGAGCAGGTGCCCCCAAAACGGCGGAAAGTTGGGAAGTCATGATCTGCCTAGCTTACCGCCGGGAAACGACCTCCATGCAGGCACCGTGTCGCTGCTCACGCGGATGGCGCGCGAAGGAGCGTTTTCCCCTATCCGCCGAACTTTGCGACAATGAAACGGTGAGCCGTGCATCGCTGGAAAAGCGCCCCGAAGAAGTCCAAGCCATGTTTGATGATGTTGCCGCACGTTATGACGTGATGAACGACATCCTGTCCATGGGCCAGACCCGCCGCTGGCGGAAAACCGTCGTCGACGCGGTGGGTGCCAAGCGCGGCCAGCGGGTCCTTGACCTGGCCGCCGGAACCGGTACTTCCTCCGAACCCTATGCGGACGCGGGAATCGGCGTTGTCGCGTGCGACTTCTCCCAGGGCATGCTCAAGGTCGGCAAGCGCCGCCGCCCCGACATCGACTTCGTGGCAGGGGACGCCACCAACCTCCCCTTCGCGGACAACAGCTTCGATGCCTCCACCATCAGCTTTGGCCTGCGCAACGTCAATGATCCCAAGAAGGCCCTGGCGGAGATGCTGCGCGTGACCAAGCCCGGAGGCACCCTGGTCATTGCCGAGTTCTCGCACCCCACCTTTGCGCCGTTCCGCACCGTGTACACCGAATACCTGATGCGTGCGCTTCCGCCGGTGGCCAAGAAGATCTCCTCGAACCCCACCGCCTACGTCTACCTGGCGGAATCCATTCGCGCCTGGCCAGCCCAGGATGGGCTGGCTTCGTGGATCGAGGACGCCGGCTGGGAAGCCTGCCGCTACCGCAACCTCTCCGGGGGTATCGTGGCAGTGCACCGGGCCACCAAACCACTGGCCTAGTCCCGCGCTCCGGGCCGCCGCACGGGGCATCCGACCTGCCACCACCGGGCGGAAAGGCCGTCCGGGCAGTGAATGGCGATAGAGTGATCCATGTACTAGAGCAGCTGGTGCCAACCGACCAGCACCCAGATTCGGCCACATGCCGCGGCTGGAGCCGACCGTCGAGAGATAGTAAGTCTTAGAACAGTGACCGATTCCCAGACAAACTGGACAGCTGCCGGACACGGCGTGCACGACTCCTTTGATTTGAACCCCGAGACGGGCGTGCTGGCTGCGGCCGTCAACCTCCCCGGCGGCTTTGGGCTGATTGCCCAGGATCCCGAGTTCGGCCCGGCCATCGCCACCGGCCTGGCCAAGGTCGAAAAGCTGCTGCGCGATGCCATCGCCAACTCCGATCCGCTGATCGATGCCACCAGCCGCCACCTCGTCGAGGCCGGCGGCAAGCGAATCCGGCCCCTGCTGGTGATCCTCACGTCCTTGCTGGGCGACGGCGTCACCGAGGAGGTCATCAAGGCCGCGGCCATCGTGGAATTGACCCACCTGGCCACGCTTTACCACGACGACGTCATGGATTCTGCGCCGCTGCGCCGCGGGGCACCGACGGCCCACGAGGTCTGGGGCAACTCGGTGGCGATCCTCACCGGCGACCTGATCTTTGCCCGCGCCTCTGTGCTCGGCGCGGAGCTGGGCCCCGAGGCCGTGCACATGCAGGCACGCACCTTCGAACGCCTGTGCCTGGGCCAGCTGCACGAGTCAGTTGGACCGCGTGAGGGTGAAGACCCGATCGAACACCACCTGAACGTTATTTCCGACAAGACCGCCTCGCTGCTGGCGACCTCCGGTGCCTTCGGTGCGCTCTTCGGCGGGGTGGAGAACTTCGTGGAGGTGCTGCGTTCCTACGGCGAGAAGGTAGGCGTGGCTTTCCAGGTGGCGGACGACGTCATCGATGTCACTGGCGCGCAGATTCGTTCCGGCAAGACGCCGGGAACCGACCTGCGCGAGGGCGTGCCGACGTTGCCGATCCTGCTCATGCGGGATGCAGCAGCCGCCGGCGACAAGGATGCTGCCGCCGTGCTGGAGCTGGTTGACGGCGACCTGGCCGAGGACGCGGCCTTGGCCCGTGCAGTGGAAGCCGTTGCCGGCAATCCGGCCACGAACCAGGCGTGGGGCGTGGCCCGACAGTGGGCGGATGCCGCCATCGAGGCCTTGGCCCCGTTGCCCGAGGGTACCGTCAAGGAATCCCTGGCGGCGTTTGCCGATGCCGTGGTGACGCGCGAGCTCTAGGGCAAGCGCACAAAAAACCTAGAAACGGAACCGTTCGGGGCCCTGGCCCCACAGGTTTCCCTCGCCAAGGGCCGCCCGCAACTGGGCGGCCTTTTGTGCGCGTTCGGCCGGCGGGACGGGGTGGCGCAGGTGGCCGTAGAGGTTGTCGTCAGGGAAGCGCGGGAAGACGTGCTGGTGGTAGTGCCACACATGCTGGTTCCCGGCAGGTTCATTGTGCTGCCGGGTGCTGGTTCCCTCGGGGTTCCACGCCAGCTTCATGGCCAGGGCAATGCGCCTGGTTTCTAACATGATCTGTGCTGCAACCTCGTCGGGAAGGTCGTAGAGCGCCTCATGGTGGTCCGCCGGGATGACCATCGCGTGGCCCCCGTAGGGCCCGAAGCCGTCGCACGCCATGATGACGGCGACGGCCTCGGTGCGGTAGATCAGGTCACTTGGAACGCAGCGGTTGCCGGGGGAGAGGTCGCCGCCGGCAAGCAGCTCGCAAAACGGGCAGAGGTAGTCCTGCGGAGCGTGCGACTTCCACAACCCGTCCATTAAACCGGCGTTAGTTGTTCAGCTCGGGGGAAAGTTCGTCAAAGACCCAGCTGAACATGTCCAGGACGTATTCGCTGAAGGTGCCTTCTTCGGACTTCCAGATGCCGCGGGCGTTCTGGCGGCGGTACACGATCGGGTCCGGGACCTCGAGCTGGTCCACGCGGATGCCCCACACGTATTTTTCCTCTTCGTCCTCAAGGAACAAGAGGTAGCCGTCCTCGATCTCCAGCTCATCCGGGTCAAAGAAGTAGTGGTAGGCCTCCATGAGGTCCTCGCAGCCGCCCAGGGCCAGATAGAACTCGCGCAGCACCAGAGGGATCGGGGAGGAGACCCCGGACAGTGCGTCATCGAGCTCGGGCTCGGTCAGCCCGTCCTCAACTTGCCACTCGTCCTCAAGGTACAGCGGAACCAGCGAACGGAACTTCTCAAGGAACATTTCAGCCATGCCATCCATACTATCTGGCGGTCCGCTAGTTCAAGTCCATGGCAGTGAGCGCGAGCCACAATTGCACGCGGTCGGCGGTGGTCGTTGGATCGTAGCCGGAGAGCTCACTGATCTGCTGCAGCCGGTATCGGACGGTATTGCGGTGCAAACCCAGGGCATCGGCCACTGCCCCGACGCTTCCGTCGAGTTCCAGGTAGCTGCGCAATGTGCCCAACAACTCGGCCGAATGCTTCTTGTCGAAGACCTGCAGCGGTTCCAGGGCTTCCTGCGCCAGGGCATGCAGCGGGACGTCGCGGGCAGCGAGCAGCAGGGACGTCAGCGAGAGCTTGGAGGGGGTGTTGATGCGTTCGCCGTGGCGCAGGGCCTCAATGGCCTCGAAAAAGCTCCAGCGCAGGCCGTTGGGTTGGGCGTAACCGCCGCCGAAGCCCACGCGCGCCCCGATGCCGGCACCTTGGAGGTACCTATCGATCCCGTCGGCCAGCTCGGCGCCGTCCTGCAGTGCCACCACAAGCGCAAGCCGGCCATCGACGACGGCCGAGACGACATGCTCGAATTGCGGGGGAATGGGCAGGGTGCGCAGTGTCTTTTCCTGTCCCGGGGCCGCGGCCACCAGCACCACCGAGTGCGGCTGGCCGGGATCGATACCGATGCCCTGCAGCCGGGCGTTGGCCTCGGAACCCGTGAGGGTTCCGGCCAAAAGGTCCGAGAACGCCAGCCCCGCGACCAGCCGGGTGGATTCGCGCAGCCGCGACTGGTTGGCCAGTTCCAGCCCGATCAGGCCCTGGGCGTAGTCCACGAGTCCGTCGTGTTCGCAGGGCTCGGCCAGGTGCAGGGTGCACTTGTCCCGCAGGCCGGTCGCGATGGGCACCTCGTGCCAGGATTCGCCACCCAGCTCCGGCCCGTGGATCCGGGCGGCAAATTGCGTCAGTGCCACCGCGGTGCCCAGCATGCGGGAGAGCTCGCGCAACATGGCCCGCAACCCGCCGGTGAGCAGCGTGGAAGCCAGCCGCTGGTGCCCCTTGAGGAGCTGTTCCAGCCGCTGTAGGTGGTCTTCGTTCAGGGCATCGGCAATGAGCTTGGTGATGGCCATGAACGGGGTTTCGTAGGGGACCTCAAAGACCGGCAGCCCCAGCTCGGTGGCCCTGCGGATCACCGCCGCGGGCACGCTGCGGTGGCTCAGGCCGGTGCCGTAGCCCAGGGCGAGGGCACCGGCGCCATGCACCGTCTGGACGAAGGATTCCTGGTTGGCGATCGTGGTTTGCCGCAGGCCAGTGGTGAGCACGATGGCCCCGGTGGTCAGGAACGGCGAGGGGTCGCGCAGTTCGGTGACGGCCGCCCATTCGATGGGGGTTTGGCCCACGCCGGAAAAGTCCGTGTGGGCCCTGAGGCCCAGGTTTTGGGACTCAAGAAGTTTCAGCAGCGTGATGGCCATGCACCAATACTATGAAACATTTTGTGCATTAGTACGACGGGCAGCACCCGGAGCGGGATGAGAAAACGGCAAACACCTATAGTCAGGTCGAGTTTTGGGTTAACGTTGGTGCATGACCACAGCATCTTCGGGCGGGACGCCACTGGCGGCACCCGTGGGCAGGGAGACCTTCTCCTCGCGAAAACTCTTCATTCTTTCCGCCATCGGCTCGGCCGTCGGCCTCGGGAACATCTGGCGTTTCCCGTACATCGCGTACGAAAACGGCGGCGGCGCCTTCCTCATTCCGTACCTTGCCGCACTGCTGAGCGCGGGCATCCCGCTGCTCTTCCTCGACTACGCGATCGGGCACAAGTTCCGCGGCTCCGCGCCGCTGGCCTACCGACGCATGCACCGCGGCGCCGAGGTCCTGGGATGGTGGCAGGTACTCGTCTGCTTCATCATCGCCATCTACTACGCGGTCATCATTGCCTGGGCTGCGATGTACACCTGGTTCTCGGTGACGCAGGCCTGGGGCGACGATCCAGGCTCCTTCTTCACCGGCGAATTCCTCGGGGTCTCCGAGACGGTCAACGTCGGCTTCAACTTCGTGCCCGGTGTCTTCTGGCCGCTGCTGATCACCTGGATCGCCGTCATCGGCATTATGGTCGCCGGCGTGCGCAAGGGCATCTCGCGGGCCAACGGCTTCTTCCTGCCGTTGCTCGTCGTGATGTTCGTGTTGCTGGTTGCCCAGTCGCTGTTCCTGCCTGGTGCCATCGATGGACTGAACGCCTTCTTCACCCCGGACTGGACCGCACTGGGTGACCCGGGCGTGTGGGCGGCAGCCTACGGCCACATCTTCTTCTCGCTCTCGGTGGCCTTCGGCATCATGGTCACCTACTCCTCCTACCTCAAGCGCAAGACCGACCTGACCGGTTCGGGCATGGTCGTCGCGTTCTCCAACTCGGCGTTTGAGATCCTCGCCGGCATCGGTGTCTTCGCCGCGCTGGGCTTCATGGCGTTCACCGCCGGCTCGGCCGTGGGCGACGTCGCGGTGCCCGGCATCGGGCTCGCCTTCATCGCCTTCCCGACAATCGTCTCGGAGGCACCGCTGGGTGGGCTCATGGGCGTGCTCTTCTTCGGTTCCCTGGTCTTCGCCGGGATCACCTCGCTGATCTCCATCCTCGAAGTCATTGTCGCCGCGGTGCAGGACAAGATGGGCTGGCCGCGCGTGAAGGCCTCCCTGGCGGTGAGCATCCCGGTGGCGTTCATTTCGCTGCTGCTCTTCCCAACCGCCACCGGCCTGTATCTGCTTGACACCTTTGACGCCTTCGTGAACAGCTTCGGCATCCTGGCCGGCGCGCTGGTTGCCGTAATCCTGGTTGCCTGGGTCCTGCGCAAGCTGCCCATGCTCTCGGACCACCTGAACAAGGTCTCCTCGGTGCGCATGCGCACCGTCTGGATCGCCTTGGTCGCAGTGGTGGCCCCGGTGGTGCTGGGCTACATCCTGATCAACGAGTTCATTTCGAAGATCGGGACAACCTACGAGGACTACCCGGCCTGGTTTGTCGGCGTCTTTGGCTGGGGCATGGCCGCCGCGCTGGTTGTCGTGGCCGTGGTGCTCACACTCATCCCGTGGAGCTCCAAATCCAAGCTGCACCACGACCCCGAATATGCGGCCCTGATCGCCGCGGAAGAAAAGGAGGAAGGACGATGACTCCCATCGCAATCACCTTTCTGGTGATCTCCATCCTGACCGTGTGGGGCGGGCTGGGGCTCGCCCTGGTCAACCTGGCCAGGCACCCCGAGGACGAGGGCCACCTGCCCCAGGAAAACGCGCCGGAACTCTAAAGGCTCCGACGTGTAGCCATACGTCAACCCATTGATCGGTCCGTTGCGGCAGCAGGATTCTCCTGCAGCCGCAACGGACCGATCGTGCTTAAGGGCAGAGTCCGATCCCGCCTGTGCATTTGCACTGGAAGCCGGGATTCCGACTGTGCCAAATTCACTGGCGGGTGCTGTGGCGCGCGGCATAGGCTACTGGGTAGTAAAGACCACCAAGACACCGGGTTCCATGGTGCCCCCGGTGCAGGGACCGCAGTGGTCCCGGCACCGGGAGCCAGGTCCGGGAAAGGACTGAACCTTCATGGACATCACCTACCGCATCGAGCAAAAGCGACACATCAACGGCGCATTCCCCGGCCCCAAGTCGGTGGAGCTCGCGGCCCGCCGCACCAACGCCGTCGCCCTGGGCGTGGCATCGGCCATGCCCGTCTACGTGGCGGACGCCGACGGCGGGATCATCGTGGACGTCGACGGCAACGCGATCATCGACCTGGGCTCGGGCATCGCGGTGACGTCCGTCGGAGCGTCCAACGAGAAGGTCGCAGCAGCCGTCGCCGCACAGGCGTCCCGCTTCACCCACACCTGCTTCATGGTCACCCCCTACGAGGGCTACGTGGAACTGGCCGAAAAGCTTGCCGAGATCAGCCCGGGCACCCACGCCAAGAAGGCCGTTTTCTTCAACTCCGGTTCCGAGGCCGTGGAGAACGCCATCAAGGTGGCCCGCGTGGCCACCGGCCGCACCGCGGTGGTCGCCTTCGACCACGCGTACCACGGCCGCACCAACCTGACGATGGGCCTGACCGCCAAGGCAGCCCCCTACAAGCGCGGCTTCGGCCCGCTGGCATCGGAAATCTACCGCATGCCGATGAGCTACCCCTTCCGCGAGGAAAACCCGAACATCTCCGGCAAGGAAGCCGCCGAACGCGCCATACTGGCCATGGAGAAGCAGATTGGCGGCGACCAGATCGCGGCCATGATCATCGAGCCGATCCAGGGCGAGGGCGGCTTCATCGTCCCGGCCGAGGGCTTCCTGCCCCGCCTGGCCGAATGGGCCAAGGAACAGGGCATCGTCTTCGTCGCCGACGAGGTGCAGGCAGGCTTCTGCCGCGCCGGCGCCTGGTTCGCCTCGGACATCGAGGGCATCGTCCCGGACATCATCACCGTGGCAAAGGGCATCGCCGGCGGCATGCCGCTGTCGGGAATCGTGGGCCGCGCCGACCTGCTGGACTCGGTCCACCCGGGCGGCCTGGGCGGCACCTACGGCGGCAACCCGGTTGCCGTGGCAGCGGCGCTGGAGACCATCCGCTACATGGAAGAGCATGACCTGGCTTCCCGTGCCCGCGAGATCGAGGAACAGTTCTTCACCCGCATGCGCAAGCTCCAGTCCGAGGTATCGGTCATCGGGGATGTCCGCGGACGCGGTGCCATGGTGGCCATCGAGCTTGTCAAGGCCGGAGGCACCGAGCCGGACGCGGAGATCACCAAGAAGATTGCCGCCGACTGCCTTGCCGAGGGCGTGCTGATCCTCACCTGCGGCACCTACGGCAACGTCATCCGCCTGCTTCCCCCTTTGGTCATCGGCGACGAGTTGCTGGCGGAGGCGTTCGAGGTGCTCGAAAAGGCGATCCGCGCCAACGTCTAGCCCTTGCGCTAGCGCAAGACCGGGAAAGGAGCCGGAAAGTTGTCCAGTTCATTTGGACAACTGACCGGCTCCTTTCTTCGTTCCCGGGCGCGGCTGGCACCAAGCGAGGCGGCTCGGAAACGGACGGGCGACCGGCGCGTCTTGCGACGTCGACGCTCACGGGAATGGACTCCCTAGGCCACCTTGACGGGCACGATGCGACGGGGCAGGCGCGCCATGTCGATGCACAGCAGGATCACCGCGACCCAGACCAGCGAGAAGCCGATGAGGCGCTCCGGCGGCATGGGTTCCTTGAAGACCACCAGCGCCACGATGAACTGCAGGATGGGGGCCAGGAACTGCAAGGTGCCGATGGCGGTCAGGGGCAGGCGGCGAGCGGCAGCCCCGAAGAGCAGCAGCGGAACAGCGGTGATGACCCCGCTGGAGGCCATCAGCCAAAAGTGCGCAGGTCCGGCGGACAGCACCGTGTCGGTGTTCGTGGCAACCAACCAGGCCATGAACCCGAGGGCCGGGAGGGCCAGGATCGCGGTCTCCATGCTCAGCGAGGTCAACGCGGTGGCGGTGCGGCCCACCCGGTTCTTCACGAAGCCGTACAGGCCGAAGGAGAACGCCAGCACCAGCGCAACCCAGGGCACGTTGCCGTAGGCGAACGACAGCGTCGTGACGGCGGCAAGGCCGAACCCGATGGCCACCCACTGCATCCGGCGCAGCCTTTCCTTCAGGAAGAGCACGCCCAGGGCGATCGACACGAGGGGATTGATGAAGTACCCCAGCGCGGCTTCCGCCGCGTGACCGTTGAGCACCGCGTAGGTGTAGGTCAGCCAGTTCACCGCAATGAGGACGGAAGCCACGGTCAGGCGGGCCATGGCCCGGCGGTCGCGGCCCAGCGCGATGAACCGACGCCAGTTCCTGGTCACCAGCAGCAGGATCGCGCAGAAGACCAGCGAAAAGACGATGCGGCCGGCGACGATTTCCACGGGGGAGGCGATGGCAATGGTGAGGAAGTACAGCGGAAGTATTCCCCACAGGCCGTAGGCGCCCAGGCCCTGGAGCAGTCCCGCGTTGCGTTCGTTTGCGGGGGCGCTCGAAGCCGCGGTGGTCGTCGTGGCCGGGGAGGGCGTGGAGGTCATGGTCTCTTCAACCGGGATTGCATGGTTTCCATTCCGGGTGCGCGTGCACGCTGGTCGGGGATCGGTGCGCAGCCTGCGCGCCGAACCGAGCCTATCGCGGGACCGAATTCCCCGGACGACGGGCCTGTCGGGCCCGGCACGCCGGGGGCCTGCTTCGTGCGGATCCGGCCCCGGGGAGCGTGAGCATGCGCACACCGGTTCACGTTTAGCGGCCGTGGCCAATTAGACTAGCGTGGCGTGCGCTATTTGTGCGCCCAATGATCATTCTCCGGAAGGAACCCCTCGTGTCCGATTCAGCAGTTCGCCCGCTCCGTGTCGCCATCATCGGGGCAGGGCCGGCTGGCGTCTATGCTGCCGACATTCTCACCAAGGCGGAGCGCGAATTCGAGGTCAGCATCGACCTGCTCGATGCCTACCCCGCGCCCTATGGCCTGATCCGCTACGGCGTGGCACCGGACCACCCGCGCATCAAGGGAATCGTCAACGCGCTGCACAAGGTCCTGGACCGCGGAGACATCCGCTTCCTCGGGAACGTGACCTACGGACGCGACCTGAAGCTGCACGACATCCGCGACATGTACGACGCGGTCATCTTCGCCACCGGCGCCATCAAGGATGCCCGCATGGACATCCCGGGCATCGACCTCCAGGGGTCCTTCGGGGCCGCGGACTTCGTCTCCTGGTACGACGGGCAGCCCGACGTGCCGCGCAACTGGCCGCTGGAGGCCAAGGAAATCGCCGTCCTGGGCAACGGCAACGTGGCCCTGGACGTGGCCCGCGTGCTCTCCAAGCACGCCGAGGACCTCCTGGTCACCGAGATCCCGGACAACGTCTTTGCGGGCCTGAAGGATTCGCCGGTCACCGATGTCCACATTTTCGGGCGCCGCGGCCCCGCCCAGGTCAAGTTCACCCCGCTGGAGCTGCGCGAACTGAGCCACAGCCGCGACGTCGACATCGTGCTCTACCCGGAGGACTTCGAGTTCGACGAGGCTTCCGACGCGTTGATCAAGTCCAACAACCAGGTCAAGACCATGGTCAACACGTTGACCAACTGGATCGTGGAGGAACAGGACACCGGCGCCTCGCGCCGCCTGCACCTGCACTTCCTGCACAACCCGATCGAGGTGCTCGGCGAGGACGGCAAGGTCGCCGGCATCAAGTTCGAGCGCCAGGAGCTCGACGGCACCGGCAATGTGCGGGGCACCGGCGAGATCGTCGAGTACCCGGTCCAGGCGGTCTACCGCGCCATCGGGTACCTCGGCTCCGAACTGGCGGAGATCGAGTTCGACGAGAAGCGCGGAGTCATCCCCAACGAGGGCGGACGGGTGCTTGACGCCGCCGGCTCCCACGTGCCGGGGCTCTACGCCACGGGTTGGATCAAGCGGGGCCCCGTGGGCCTGATCGGCCACACCAAGGGCGATGCCCTGGAGACCATCGGGAACCTGTTGGAGGACCGCCTGTCGTTGCCGGTTGCCGGCAACCCCGACGAGGACGCGATCATCAAGTTGCTGGAGTCCCGCGGTGTTCAATACACGACCTGGGACGGCTGGAAGAAGCTGGACGCGCACGAGATTTCCCTCGGCACCGCAGCGACCCCCACGCAGACCTCCAACGGACCGGTCGACCGGGCCCGAATCAAGGTCGTGGAGCGCGAGGAAATGGTCAGGATCTCCCGGGACTAGTTCGCCGGGCTAAGCTGTACCTGGGCAGGGGCCCGTATTTTTCGAAGTAGCGGAAAATGCGGGTCCCTGTTCTTTTTGACTTTCGGGCCCGGATCGACGACAAAGCGGCCCGCCCTCCCGAAGGAGGACGGGCCGCTTGATCGGCGTTGAGATGCCAAAGGTGGCAGGTTAGGCCTTGCCGGCCATTTCCGCGGCACCGTCGGTGGAGCCGGCAACGCCTGCAGCGTAGGCGTTGCGCAGGATCGAACCGAGGTTCGCATCGACGTTGGTCCAGTACTGGAAGAAGCCTTCGCGGATGGACTCGATGGTGATGCCCTGGCACTGGCCCAGCAGGGTCGCGTGGAAGCGCTCCTTGGCAGCTGCATCGTAGACCTCGCGGTACAGGGTGCCTGCCTGGCCGAAGTCGTCGTCCTCGGAACGCAGGGTCTGCGCGGAGCGGACCATTTCGCCGTCGGTTTCCCAGCCGCCCTCGCCGGCGCGCTCGGGCTGTGCAGCCGGGCCGCCGAAGGAGTTCGGGGTGTAGACGCGGGCGTCTGCGTCGTTGAAGTGGTACTGCATGGAACCCTCATGCATGTAGTTGTTGACCGTGGCCGCGTGCGGCTGGTTGACCGGCAACTGGTTGTAGTTGGTGCCGATGCGGTTGCGCTGTGCATCCGGGTAGGAGAACACGCGGGCCATCAGCATCTTGTCCGGGCTGATGTCGATGCCCGGGACCAGGTTCGACGGGGAGAACGCTGCCTGCTCGATCTCGGCGAAGAAGTTGCGGGGGTTGCGGTTCAGCGTGAAGTGGCCAACCGGGATCAACGGGTAGTCCGCGTGCGGCCAGACCTTGGTCATGTCGAACGGGTTGAAGCGGTAGGTCTTGCCCTCTTCGTACGGCATGATCTGGACCTTGACGTCCCAGGTCGGGAAGTTGCCGGCCTCGATGTTGTCGAACAGGTCGCGGCGGTAGAAGTCGGCGTCGGAGCCTGCAAGCTTCTCGGCCTCTTCGTTGGACATGTTGTGCACGCCCTGGCGGGAGTGGAAGTGGTACTGCACCCAGAAGCGCTCGCCCTCGGCGTTGATCCACTGGTAGGTGTGCGAGCCGTAGCCGTTCATTTCGCGCCAGGAGGTCGGCAGGCCGCGGTCGCCCATCAGGTAGGTCACCTGGTGTGCGGACTCGGGGGAGTGGGTCCAGAAGTCCCACTGCATGTCCGCGTCGCGCAGGCCGGAGGCGCCCAGGCGCTTCTGCGAGTGGATGAAGTCCGGGAACTTAAGACCATCGCGGATGAAGAACACCGGGGTGTTGTTGCCCACGACGTCGTAGTTGCCCTCGGTGGTGTAGAAGCGAAGTGCGAAGCCGCGCACGTCGCGCCAGGTGTCGGGGGAGCCCTGTTCGCCGGCGACCGAGGAGAAGCGCAAGAGCGTCTCGGACTTGGCGCCCGGCTGGAAGACGGCTGCACGGGTGTACTTCGAGACGTCTTCGGTGACGGTGAATTCACCGAAGGCTCCGCCGCCCTTGGCGTGCGGGTTGCGCTCCGGCACGCGCTCGCGGTTGAACGCGGCAAGCTTCTCGACGAGGTAGCGGTCGTGGAGGGCGGTGATGCCGTCCGGGCCGGAGGTCAGCGAATGGGCATCGCTGGCAACGGGGGCGCCGCTCTGGGTGGTGGTGAAGTTCTCGCTCAAGAGATTCTCCTTCTTCATGTGGGTTGGTAACTCTTCTGCCGGATTCCCCGGCGGGCGGCTAGGCCGCGCCGGTTTTCCTGCAGTCTTCACAGATGCCCTGGTAAAGGACATCGGCAATCTGGATTTCCATGCCGTGGCTGTCCGAAGGGGTCAGGCAGGGGGCGTGGCCCACCGCGCATTCCACGTCTTCGATCCGGCCGCAACTGGTGCAAATGGCGTGATGGTGGTTGTCATTGACGCGGGTCTCGTAGAGGGCCGCTGAGTGCGGCGGGGTGAACCGTCGCAATATGCCTTGTTCCGTCAGATCATTAAGCACGTTGTAGACGGACTGGATGGAAACATCCGGCAACGCCTGGTGGACCGCGGCGACAACTCTCTCCGCCGAGGAGTGCGGGTGGCTCTCCACGGCATCGAGCACGGCAAGGCGTCCGCGGGTAACCCGCAGCCCCAGCTCGCGCATCTGTGCCGAATAGTCCATGTGATCTATTCCACCGTCTTATTTTGAATATGTCAAGATAAGAGGAGCGTGTCGTCGAGCATGTCGCTAGAGTCGTCGAGCATGTCGCTAGACTCGATCCGTGGCCCGACTCCTTGCCGACCTGACACCTTTGCGCCAAAGCCCGGCCTTCAAGCGGTTGTGGATCGGCAACACGCTTTCGGCGGTCGGCGGACAACTCACCCTCGTGGCGGTCAGCCTCGAGGTCTACGCGCTGACGGGCTCCAGCCTCTACGTCGGCCTGCTGGGCGCCTTCGCGCTGGTGCCGCTGGTGTTGACGGGCCTGTACGGCGGCTCCATCGCCGATGCGCACGATCGCCGCAAGGTCGCGCTGGCCTCCGCCATGGTCCTGTGGGCAACCACCGCCGCCATTGCCGCCCAGGCATGGCTGGGCGTGGACAACGTCTGGGTGCTGTACGGGCTGGTGGCCATCCACTCCGGGGCCGGGGGCATCAACCAGTCCACCCGCGGAGCCATCATCCCGGCGATCGTCGGGCTCAAGCTCCTGCCGGCGGCCAATTCGCTGAACATGGTCACCTTTGGCATCGCCCAGATGATCGGCCCGTTGCTCGGCGGGCTGCTGGTGGCCCAGATTGGCTTCGGCTGGACCTACACCATCGACGTGCTGACCTACGGCGCCGCGGTGTGGTCCGTCTACAAGCTGCCGGCACTGCCCCCGGAGGGCACACCGGCCAGGGCAGGGCTGCGTTCGGTCATCGAGGGCTTCAGGTTCCTGGGCACCCAGCCCAATGTGCGCATGACCTTCCTGATCGACATCGCGGCCATGGTCCTGGCCGCACCCCGGGCACTGCTTCCCGCCATTGGCGCAGTGCTGATTGGCGGCGGCGAACTGACCATGGGCGTTCTCCTGGCTGCAACAGCCATGGGCGCGTTCCTGGCGGGACTGTTTTCCGGGCCCGTGGGACGGATCCACCGCCAGGGCGCGGCGGTGTTTCTCTGTGTCTGCGCGTGGGGTGCGAGCATCGGGCTTTTCGGCATGGTCGTCATCCTGGCCGCACGCAGCCCGGTTCCGTCCGACGGTTCGGCTGGTGCCTGGCTCTGGCCCGCGGCCGCCTGCATGGCGCTGGCCGGCGTCGCCGACGCCGTTTCCTCGGTCTTTCGCACCACCATCCTGCAGACCGCCACCCCCGACCACCTGCGCGGGCGCCTACAGGGTGTATTCATCGTGGTGGTCGCCGGCGGGCCGCGGCTGGGGGAAATGCTCTCCGGTTCGGTGGCAGGGGGCATCGGCGAGGGGTGGACCCTGCTGGCGGGCGGCATCGCCTGCATCGTTGCAGCCGCCGCTTTGATGCGCTGGGAGCCGGGATTCCTGCGGTACGACGCGCGGCACCCAGCTCCCTGAGAGAGAATGCCCGGCGGGAACAAAGCACGCTCTCAGGTGCGTTTACTAGACTGAATGCCAGACCCGGCCCCCGGCGGCCGGACCGTACCCCAAGGAGAGAACCACGGTGCACAATCACAACAACGGCCTGAAGACGGCGGGGTTGCTCGGCGGCATGTTCGCGCTGCTGCTGGCCATTGGCGCCCTGCTGGCCTCGGGGACCGGAAGCAGCAGTTTTATCTGGATCTTCGCCCTTATCGGCGTGGCGACCACCGCCTACGGATACTGGAACAGCGACAAGCTGGCGATCCGCTCGATGCAGGCTTACCCGGTCACCGAGGCAGAACAGCCCGAGATGCACCGGATCGTCCGCGAGCTCTCCATTGCCGCCCAACAGCCCATGCCGCGCCTCTATGTTTCGCCGACCCAAGCGCCAAACGCCTTCGCCACCGGGCGCAACCCGGAAAATGCCGCGGTGTGCTGCACCGAGGGCATCTTGCAGCTGCTGAACGAACGCGAGTTGCGCGGGGTGCTGGGCCACGAGCTCATGCACGTGTACAACCGCGACATCCTCACCTCTTCGGTGGCCGCGGCCGTCGCCGGAGTCATCACGTCCGTGGCCCAGATGATGCTCTTCTTCGGCGGCGGCGACCGCCGTAATGCCAACCCCCTCGCCATGATCGCCCTGGCATTGCTGGCGCCCTTGGCCTCCACAGTCATCCAGATGGCCATCAGTCGAACCCGCGAATACGACGCGGACGAAGACGGCGCCAAGCTGACCAACGACCCACTGGCGCTGGCCTCGGCATTGCGCAAGCTCGAGAGCGGGGTGCAGCGCGCCCCGCTGCCGGCCGATGACCAGCGCTTGGTCAACACCTCGCACCTCATGATCGCCAACCCGTTCCTCGGCGGGGCCAAGAAGCTCTTCGCCACCCACCCGCCGATGGACGACCGCGTTGCCCGGCTGGAAAGGATGGCTGGCCGCTCGCTGGGCTACTAAGCGACCGCCCGCTTCCTTCCCCATGCGGGGCGTCAAGACAAGGCGTCAACGCAAAGGGAGGCTGTCGTCACCTTGCGGTGAACTGACAGCCTCCCTTTGTCTGCGGCCGAACCCCGCCGCAGTGAAGTCCGTTTAGCGGAAGTTCACAAACTGCAGGTCTGCTTCCTCAAACCCTCGCAGCAGAGTCATGGTGGCCTGCAGGTCGTCGCGGGACTTGGAGGACACGCGAAGTTCGTCACCCTGGATGGTGGACTTCACGCCCTTGGGGGCCTCGTCGCGGATCAACTTGTTGATCTTCTTTGCCACATCCTGGGCGATGCCTTCAACGATCTCGGCCTCGATGCGGTATTCCTTGCCCGAGGCGAAGGGTTCGCCCGCTTCCAGGGACTTGAGCGAGATGTTGCGCTTGACCAGCTTGGACTGGAACACGTCGAGAACCGCCTTGACGCGCTCCTCGGAGTTGGCCTTCATCAGGATCTTCTCGCCGCTGAAGTCGATCTCGGCTCCAATGCCCTTGAAGTCGTAGCGCTGGACAATTTCCTTCTGCGCCTGGTTCAGTGCATTGGACACTTCCTGGCTGTCGACCTTGCTGACAACATCAAAAGTTGAATCGCTCGCCATGTGAGCCTCCTTGGGTGGTGATTGTGCTTTGCCTACAAGACTACCGGGGCACCGCAAAACCCCGGAAAACCCGGGGTCTGACGCGCCGGGAAACCCTCGATTTGCACTCTTGGGAAAAGGTCATGTAGAGTTTCTACTCGTTCCGAAGGGAACAATTCGGCAGATTACCCGAGCGGCCAAAGGGGGCTGACTGTAAATCAGCTGGCAACGCCTTCACTGGTTCGAATCCAGTATCTGCCACCGAATGAATGAAGCCCGTGTTCAAATCCAAGAGATTTGGACACGGGCTTTTTCGTGCCCCGCCCCCCCCAACAGTGCAGGTGGCACCATCATTGCTCGACCGAATCAAGGGGGTCGGGCGGCGGGGCTTCCATCCTGGACGTGACCCACTCAACATCCAGCGCAAAATTCCCGCCACCCAAGTTTCAAGCTGCCAACTTTTCGTTCATCGGGACCACGTAGATGTCCCAGAGCAACATGATTGAATCCCTCGGGGCGGACAGCACTGCGTGGTAGTGCGCCCACTGCCATTCTGTGGCTCCATGGTCTTCCAGCGGCTTGGGAGGGCACGAACCGGGAGTCAGCCACCGTGTGCCGTTCCAGATGGCCTGTAGCGGTCCAACGGCCGTTGCCGCAGAGGTGGTGTCTTCCAAGGGGACGGGACGGGAAACCTTTTCCTGGATCCGCAGCGCGGGTGCAACTGCGAAGGGCGTGGATTCAACGATGGCCAAATCCATGGGCAGTGCGTCGACGTAGCGCTCCGCCAGCAGCATTCCTTCGGAGAGTGCCTTGCGCCCGGATTCCCCGGTCGTTATCAGCAACAAGGTGCAGCGTGTCATGTCCGTGTTGGCAGCCGACCCGCAACGCGTCTACTCGGTCCGGGTCAGGATGCATCCTTCCTGTTATCCGTGGAACCCGGTGCGCCGATCGGGGCACCGGGACTGGCCGGCGAACCGGGCGGGAGCACAGCTGCCCGCCTTTCGCCCGATGCTTTGGTGGATGGTTGCCTCCTTGGTTGGCCGTGGCATTACCTCGAGCATACGGCCGCGTGCGCACGGCCGGGCGCCGGCCGACAAACTTGTGGATAACCTGGATCCGGAGGCGTGAAAACAGCACGGGAAAGCCAAAAACGGGGTGCCGACTGCGGCGACTTCGGCATCTCGCGGTACCGTTGGTATATGGCTACTATCAATATCACCGAGTCTGAGTTCACGACGACGCTGGATGAGAATGACATTGTCTTCGTAGATTTCTGGGCGGAGTGGTGTGGACCGTGCCGCCAGTTTGCCCCGGTTTATGACGAGATATCCGAGAAGTACCCCGACGTTAAATTCGCCAAGGTGGACACCGAGGCGGAGCAGGGACTGGCACGCGCTGCGAACATCACCTCCATCCCCACGTTGATGGCCTTCCGCGACAAGGTCCTGGTCTTCTCGCAGCCCGGCGCAATGAACGCCTCGCAGCTGGACGACCTCATCGTGGCCGTCAAGGGCATCGACATGCAGCATGTCCACGCGCAGATCGCCGAGCAAGAGGCCCAGGCCCAGTAGGTTCCGCCGCGCCCTAGCGGCGCCGGTGGTCCATCGGCGCCAGGCGCGGGCCAAACGCCTGCTTGCGTTGCCCGGAAAGCCCGATGAGGCGCACCACGCGCTGGCGATGCCCGGTGAAGGGCGCCAGCAATTCGAGCATCCCGGCATCGTCGACCCGGCGACCGGTGAGCACCTGCCCGACGAAAGCAGCCAGGTGGAAATCGCCCACCGAAACATGGTCGGCAGCCCCATGGGTGCGCTGCAGCACCTCGGCAATGCTCCACGGGCCCACTCCGGGTATTGATTCAAGGGCAGCATGCAGGGTCCCGGTGCCCATGGCGTTCTCCCGCCTGGCACCCAAGTCCATCAACGCCCAGCGCTCCAGGGCATTGGCTGCGGCCGCCGCACGGCGTGCTGTCGCGGAACGCTTCGAATCCACGCGCGCCTGGTGCCATTGCCACGGCTGCAGCGAACGGACTGCAGCCGGCGTCGGCGGCAGGCGCATTCCCTCCGGCGCGGGTCCCGGCGGCACGTCGCCGACGGCGAGGCAAAGGTGGCGCCAGGCGTAGTTTGCCTCGATCACCGTGACCTTTTGCTCGAGAATCGCCGGAAACAGGGCATCGAAGATACGCCCGGTGGACGGGAACCGCAGCCCGGGATTCGACTTTCGGCTGCGGAGCACGATCGGGTGCAGCAAGACCCGGGTTTCCGCGGCGTCGAAGGCACTCCAGTCGTCGTACGCGCCCAACAGATGCAGTCCGCGCTCCACCGCGTGCGCGGCACCCGGTCCCCAGGCGCGGAGCACGACGTCGGCTTCGATGCCGGCGGTGCGGGTGGCCAACAGGGTGACGGGACCGATCGGAGTGTGGAAGCACAACCAAGCGCCGTTTTCCGTGACCCGGGTGGCGGGGTCGCGGGCTCCGCGTTGCAGGATGCCCAGGGACTGGCGCAGGGAATACGGGCCGCGCGGCGTCCATGCAGCCTGTGCGTCGCATGACGGCAACGGGGTCGAAGGGGAATCGGGCATGCCTCAATACTCTCATCGGCGCCCCGCCTCCAACGCATGAAGATTCACTACGAACGGCGTCCGGAATGTGACGGGCCGCCGGTAGAGTGATCGCCATGAAGTATGCGCGCACAATCCTGGACCTGATTGGGAACACCCCGCTGGTCAAGCTCAATTCGGTCACGGACGGCATCGAGGCAACCATCCTCGTCAAGCTCGAATACCTGAACCCCGGCGGGTCCATCAAGGACCGCATTGCCTTGAAAATGGTGGAAAACGCGGAGGCCGACGGGAAGCTGCTCCCGGGCGGAACGATCGTTGAGCCCACCAGCGGCAACACCGGGGTCGGACTGGCCATGGTCGGTCAGCTGAAGGGCTACAAGACCATCTTTGTCACCCCCGACAAGGTCGGCGAGGAGAAGCGCGACGTGCTGCGCGCCTACGGTGCCGAGGTCGTGGTGACCCCCACCGCGGTCGCCCCCGATTCCCCGGAGTCCTACTACGGAGTCTCCGACCGCCTGGTGCGCGAGATCCCCGGGGCGTACAAGCCAGACCAGTTCTCCAACCCCGCCGCCCCGGTGAGCCACTACGAGACCACCGGCCCGGAAATCTGGAACGACACCGACGGCACGCTGACCCACGTGGTCATCAGCGCCGGCACCGGCGGCACCATCACCGGCACCGGCCGCTACCTGAAGGAAGTTTCCGCCGACCGCGCCTCCGGCCCGGTCAGGATCATCGGCGCGGACCCCGACGGCTCGGTCTACTCCGGCGGCACCGGCCGCCCCTACTTCGTCGAGGGCGTCGGCGAGGACATGTGGCCGGGCAACTACGACCCGGCGGTGCCCGACGAGATCATCGCGGTGACCGACGCCGACGCGTTCGCCATGACCCGCCGCCTGGCCAAGGAAGAGGGCCTGCTGGTCGGCGGCTCCTCCGGCATGGCAGTGGTCGCGGCGCTGCAGGCAGCGAAGGACCTTCCCGCCGAAGCCATCGTCGTGGTGATCCTGCCCGACGGCGGCCGCGGTTACCTGGGCAAGATCTTCAACGACGCCTGGATGCGCTCCTACGGGTTCCTGCGCGACGACTCCGCAGACACCGTGGGCCAGCTGCTCTCCGCCAAGCCCAGCGACCTGCCCGACCTGGTGCACACGCACCTGAATGAAACCGTCCGCGACGCCATCGGCGTCATGAACGAATACGGCGTCTCGGCCCTCCCGGTGCTTTCGGCCGAGCCCCCGGTCCGCCTGGGCGAGGTGCGCGGCTACATCGACGAGCGCACGCTGACCGAGAAGCTGTTCCGCAACGAGATCTCCCTGACCGACCCGGTGGGCCCGTTGGTGACCACCGCGCTGCCGCTGATCGGCATCCACGAAACCATTGACCGCGCCAAGGAACGGCTCTCCGAGCACGACGCCCTGCTGGTCACCGACGACGGGGCGGCCGTCGGGGTCATCACCCGGCACGACCTGCTGACCTACCTCACCCACTAAGAAAGTTGCGTCCAGACATGACTGAAAACATCCAAGGATTCAACACCCGCGCCGTGCACGCCGGGCAGGAATTCGAGCCGCGCACCGGGGCAGTGGTCCCGCCGCTGCACTTCTCCTCGACCTACGCCCAGGACGGCATCGGGAACCTGCGCGCCGGCTACGAGTACGGCCGCGGCGGCAACCCCACCCGCGATGCCCTGCAGGAGCAGCTCGCCGCGCTGGAAAACGGCACCCACGCCTACTCGTTCTCCTCCGGCCTGGCCGCCGAGGATTCGCTGATCCGCGCGCTGGCCGAACCCGGTGACCACATCGTGCTGGGCAACGACGCCTACGGCGGAACCTACCGGCTGATTTCCAAGGTCCTGGGCGGCTGGGGCATCGGCAACACGCCGGTGGACATGTCCGACCACGCGGCGCTGAAGGATGCCATCGCCGCCAACAAGACCAAGCTGGTCTGGGTGGAGACGCCGTCGAACCCGATGATGCGCATCTCCGACATCAAGGCCATCGCGGAGATCACCCATGCCGCCGGTGCCCTGCTGGTGGTCGACAACACCTTCGCCTCCCCGTTCCTGCAGCAGCCGCTGGACCTGGGTGCCGACGTGGTGGTGCACTCCACCACCAAGTACATCGGCGGGCACTCCGACGTGGTCGGCGGCGCCATCGTGGTCAAGGACCCGGTGCTGGCCGAGGCCATCGGCTTCATCCAGTTCGCCGTCGGCGCGGTCTCCGGCCCGATGGACGCGTTCCTGACCACCCGCGGCCTGAAGACCCTGGGCGTGCGCATGCGCACCCACTCGGAAAACGCGATGGCCGTGGCCCTGTGGCTGGAAAAGCGCCCCGAGGTCGAGGCAGTGCACTACCCGGGCCTGCCCACCCACCCGGGCCACGAGCTGGCCAAGGCGCAGATGCGCGACTTCGGCGGCATGGTCTCGGTGCAGTTCACCGGCGGCGAGAACGCGGCGCGCACCGTGGCAGAGGCCACCCACGTGTTCACCCTCGCCGAGTCCCTGGGCGGCATCGAATCGCTGATGAACTACCCCTCGGAGATGACCCACGCCTCGGTGAAGGGCACCGAGCTGGCGGTTCCGGTGAACCTGCTGCGCCTCTCGGTGGGCATTGAGGACGTCGAGGACCTGATCGCCGACCTCGAGCAGGCCTTCGCCAAGCTGTAGGCGGCAACCGAACGGCAACGAAGGACGGGCGGCGCCGCGGAGGGATCGATTCCCCCGCGGCACCGCCCGTTTTTCGTGGGTCCTACTCGGGCACGACCTTGCGGGAGGCCACCACCGGGGTGCGGGTCGCCGCGTCGTACTCCATGACCTGGACCCCGCCGATCCACACGCGCACGGCCCGGGACATGACATCCAGCGGATCCCCGCTCCACAGCACCAGATCCGCGTCCTTGCCGGCCTCGAGCGAGCCCAGCTTCCCGGCCAGGCCCAGCACCTTGGCAGGGTTCAGGGTCACTGCCCGCAGCGCGGTGTCCGCATCCAGCCCCTCCTTCACCGCCAGCGTGCACTGGTGGATGAGGAAGTTGATCGGGACCACCGGGTGGTCCGTGATGATCGAGATCTCGACCCCCGCCTCGGCCAGCCGCCGCGGGTTGGCCAGTGAGCGGCCGCGCAGCTCCACCTTCGACTTGGAGGTGAACAGCGGGCCGATGAGCACGGGAACCTTGCGCATCGCCACCACGTCGGCGATCACGTGGGCCTCGGTGCCGTGGTCAAGGACCAGGTCATAGCCGAACTCCGCGGCCAGGCGCAGGGCGGTGGCCACGTCGTCGGCGCGGTGGCAGTGCTGGCGCCACGGGATCTCGCGGCGCAGCACCATCCCCAGGGCCTCCAGCTTCGCGTCGCGCTTGGCCGGGTCGTTGGCGGCCAGGTAGTTCTGTGCCTCGATGAATGCCTGGCGGATCACCATGGCGTTGCCCAACCGGGTCGAGGGGGTCTTGTCCTTGGCGCCGTGGATGCGCTTGGGGTTCTCACCCAGGGCCGACTTGATGCCGCTGGGGGCCCGCAGCACCATCTCATCCACGTAGCGCCCGTGCGTGTGGATCGCCACGGTCTGCCCGCCGATCGGGTTCCCGGATCCGGGATTAACGTTCACGGTTGTCACCCCGCCGGCCAGCGCGTCGTCGAAGCCCGGGTCGAAGGGGTCGATGGCGTCGATGGCACGCACCGCGGCCATGTTCGGATCGGTCATCTCGTTCACGTCGGACCCGGCCTCGTGCTCGCCCTCGGGGTGCATGCCCAGGTGCACATGCGCGTCGATGAAGCCGGGCAGCAGCCACGCGCCCTCGGCATCAAAGACCGGGGTGTCTCCGGGGACCGGCAGGTCGGGACCCAAGGCGGCGATCAACCCGTCCTTGACCAGAAGCGTGCCGGTGAATTTCTCCCCGGCGATGGGCACGATGAATGCATTGGCGATGGCAAAGGTACTCATGATGGCACTCTTCCATGGTTTGCCGCCGCCTCAAATGCCAGGCGCCCACCCTCGTGGTGTCAGCCGGCGTTTTCCCGCTTGCGGCGCTGGCGTTCGGCCTTGCGCTGCGCGCGGGCTGCCTTGGACTGCGGGGCAAAGTACTTGACCGTGCCCGGACTGAAGAGCAGGGCCACGCCCACCAGCAGCAGCGCGCCGAAGATCCCCACGCGCACCCCGCGGGTCAGCAGCGGGATGCCCACAATGACCCCGCACCAGATCAGCGACATCCGGCCGGACAGCTTCCCGCGCCAGAGCTGGAGCGTGCAATAGCCGATGACCAGCCCCAGGCCCACCAGGGCGATGCCCGCGCCCCAAAATCCGGGGGCCTCGTTCCCGGGGCGCGTGGCGGCATTGAGGAAGAATCCGCCGGCGAACGCCAGGGCGGAAATCGCCGCGGCGCTCCACCACCAGCGGGCGGCACGCAACGAGGGCGGGAGCACGGGTTTCGTGTTTTTCACGCGGCGGCCACGGAATGGTTTTCAGGCTTCTCCATGCACCGCAGGTTACCCGATGATTGTCCCGCGGCGGATTTCGCGGCGCGCATCGGCCCTGGCAGCGCAAGATCCACACGGCCATCTCCCGCACCTCTTATAGGATTCATGTCATGAGTGTTTCCCCCGAATCCGGTGACCTTGCAGCGGGTCCCGTTGCCCACGGCACGCTTGAGGCGGTGTGCGTTGTCCATGCCCTGAAGCCCGATGCCGGGCCGGTGGGCACCACCGCCATCGACAAGCGCCCGATCGAAGGCCAGGTCAAGGTGCGCAAGATGGGCCTGTATGCGGATGTGCAGGTGGACCGCGAACACCACGGCGGCCATGACCAGGCGGTCTACGCCTACTCGCACACCGAGGCCGAACGCTGGGCCGGCGAGCTGGGCCGGGACATCCCCGCGGGCCTGTTTGGTGAGAACCTGCGGGTCTCGGGGATCGACACCACCGACGCGGTGGTGGGGGAGCGCTGGGCCATCGGCAAGGCCGTGGTGCTGGAAGTGACCAGCCCGCGGATTCCCTGCTCGACGTTCGCCCGGCACCTGGGGGAGGAGAATTGGGTGCGCCGGTTCACCGATCGCGGCGACGTCGGCTGTTTCCTGAAGGTGGTCAGGACCGGGAAGATCGCAGCCGGGGACGGCATCGCGGTGATCTCGCGTCCGGAACACGGGGTGCGGGTGCGCGACATCTTCGTCGGGCCCACCCTGGAACAGGCCCGGCGGCTGCTGGAACACCAACAGGCCAGCGGCAGCCAGTTGCCGGCCAAGGTCCTGCGCGCACTGCCACGGATAGAACCTGGGCAGTGACCGGCGGGCCCAAAGGGGCCATGCGAGGCACAACATTGACCGGCAGGGAAGCCCCGTGTGCGCAACCTCACCGGGCTCAAGTCCCACAAGTTACGCGAGGGACGATAGTATTAGGGAGTTCACTGTATCCGGCTTCCCTCGCATTCTGCCCAATTCTTGAGGCAGAAGCTCGTCGTGTGTGAGCCCGCCAAATACTTGCGGGTTGTTGCTTTCATAGGGGAGTCGCCGGACCAAAGTGATTGCGTCCGATTGTGCTGCGGAACCTCGTTGATACGGGGTCTATTCCGCCCCTATGAATGAGGTAATTCTCCGTGTCTACCGACATGTCCGAAAACCAGCCCACCGCCGAAGCCAAGACCGAAGAAGATTCGATTCTCTTCACCGACCTGGGTCTTGACGGCCGCGTTCTCGCCGCCGTCTCCGACCTGGGCTACGAAAAGCCTTCCCCGATCCAGGCAGCCACCATCCCGCTGCTGCTCGAAGGCCGCGACGTCGTCGGCGTTGCCCAGACCGGCACCGGCAAGACCGCCGCGTTCGCCCTTCCGGCCCTGTCGAAGATGGCCGAACTGGCCGACCTCAACGGCACCGCCCGCAACACCCAGGTCCTGGTCCTGGCCCCGACCCGCGAGCTCGCGCTCCAGGTCGCCGAGGCCTTCACCTCCTACGCCAAGCACATGGGCGACTTCACCGTCCTGCCCGTGTACGGCGGATCCGCCTACGGCCCGCAGCTTGCAGGCCTGCGCCGCGGCGCCCAGGTTGTCGTCGGCACCCCGGGCCGCGTCATCGACCACATCAACAAGGGTTCCCTGGACCTCTCGGACCTGCAGTACGTCGTGCTCGACGAGGCCGACGAGATGCTGCGCATGGGCTTCGCCGAAGAGGTCGACAAGATCCTCGAGGCCACCCCGGAAGAGAAGCAGGTTGTGCTGTTCTCGGCCACCATGCCGTCCTCGATCCGCCGCATCTCCAAGCAGTACCTGCGCAACCCGCAGGAAGTCTCGGTCAAGTCGAACACCTCGACCGGCACCAACATCCGCCAGCGCTACGTGCAGGTCATGGGAGCCCACAAGCTCGATGCCATGACCCGCATCCTTGAGTCGGAAAAGTCCGAAGGCGTCATCGCCTTCGTGCGCACCAAGATGGCAACCGAGGACCTGGCCGACAAGCTCAAGTCCCGCGGCTTCACGGCCGCCGCCATCAACGGCGACATCCCGCAGCAGCAGCGCGAGCGCACCATCGAGAACCTTCGCGATGGCAAGATCGACATCCTGGTCGCCACCGACGTCGCGGCCCGCGGCCTCGACGTTGAGCGCGTGTCCCACGTGATCAACTTCGATATCCCGCACGACACCGAGTCCTACGTCCACCGCATCGGCCGCACCGGCCGTGCCGGCCGCTCGGGCGACGCGATCCTTTTCATGACCCCGCGCGAGAAGTACTTGCTGCGTGCGATCGAGAAGGCCACCCGCCAGACGGTTGAGCACATGCACCTGCCCAGCGTCGACGCCGTCAACGACAAGCGCCTGGCCAAGTTCGCCGACCAGATCGGTGAGACCATCTCCTCGCAGGACCTCACCGTCTTCCGCAACCTGGTGGAAAAGTACTCCGCCGAGCACGAGGACATCACCGAGGTCGAGATCGCCGCGGCGCTTGCACACATGGCACAGGGCGGCCGCCCGCTGCTCATGCAGGAACTGCCCGTGGCCCCGGCCAAGCAGGCCCGCCTGGCAGGCGGCGGCAAGGACGGCTTCGGCTCCCGCGGCCCGTCCCGCGCCCTGACCGAAGGCAACGCCACCTACCGCCTCGCGGTGGGACGTCGCCAGCGCGTCATGCCCGGCTCCATCGTTGGCGCACTGGCCAACGAAGGCGGCCTGACCTCCGCCCAGATCGGCGGCATCGACATCCGTGCCGACCACACCCTGGTCGAGCTGCCGGCAGATCTTTCCGCGGACCAGCTCCGCTCGCTCTCCCGCACCCGCATCGGCGGCGAGCTGATCCACCTCGAGCTGGACAACGGCCGCAGCCCGAAGTCCGACCGCGAAGGCGGCCGCGAAGGCGGTTACCAGGGTGGCGGACGCGGCGGCTACGGCGGAGGCCGTGGCGGTGGCGGTGGCTACCGCGGTGGCAACGACCGTCGTTCCGAGGGCGGCTCCTCCGAAGGTGGCCGTGGCGGCTACGACCGCAACGCCGGTGGCGAGCGCAGCGGTGGCTACCGCGGCAACGCCGGTGCCGGTGCCGGTGCCGGAGAGCGCAGCTTCGGCGGCTCCTCGCGCAAGCCCCGCACCGCCGGTGGCACCGGTGGCCCGCGTCGTCGCGACTACTAAGCACTAAATAGACAATGACCCCCGGTGGGGGCGTGTTCCTGGAGACAGGGAGGCACGCCGCCGCCGGGGGTTTTGTCATTCCCCCCGGAAACCGCACTGGTTGGTAGGCTCCGGGCATGGACACGCAACCGCCGGTCTTCGATGCACCGGCCAGGCCCCGGCCCACCGCGCGCATGGTCCCCGGCCCCGGAACCGATCTTGCAGCGGATGTCGAACTGGTGGGCATCAGGCATTATCCGGGCTGGGACGACTTCGCTGACTATGCCCGGAAGCACGGCGAGGAGCCTGTGCGGCTGGCCCGCGACATGCCGGCCCTGCTGCATTTCATCCACGACCACCGGCAGGCACTGGAGCCGGCGGGCGGCCTGCGGCTGGCCACGGAGATCTTCCTGGGCAACACCGTGGCCCAGGCGCGGGAGGACGTCCGGTGGGAATCAACGGCTTCGGGGCAGATGATGGTCGGCGCGTTCGACCGTTACTACGACCCGCGGGTGATGATCGATGCCGTGGCCCAGGGCGGTGACCAGGCGGTGGAGCGGGCCGCGGCGCTGCTGGAAGAGTGGCTTGCCCAGGTGGTGCCTAAGCTGGCGCCGCTCAACCCGGTTCCGCGCCCTCCCGAGGCCGTGCCCGCTCCATACCGGCGCCCGCTGCTGGAGGAAGCCGTCTACCGCGACGGGGACGACGTGCCCATCAACTACGGACGCCGCTGGGCGGACGGGGAAACCCCGGAGGGCAGCTACGAACGCATCAGCCACCCCGAGCGCTTTGCCGGGCTTGGCCAGCTCGTGCTGGCGCTGGCCGCACACCTCGAGTCCAACTACCAGGTGCGGCGCGAGGATGCGCAACTGGAGGACGGCACGCGCATCACCCTGGTTCCGGCAGACCCTCTGGCCGCAACCATGCGCCTCGAATCGAGGACCGAAGGCGGGCAACCGACCGTGCGGGTCTTCGCCGGCGCCGCGCACGACTTCGTCGTCCCCTCATGCGGCTGCGATGCCTGCGACGAAACGCTGCAAAGTGCAGGCGACGAACTGGAGAACCTGGTGCTCGGAGTCGCGGCCGGGGGATTCGCCGAGCGCATTTACGACGTCGGCGGCCAACCGTGGATCCAGTTCCGGCTGACGGCGCCCGACGGGAACTCGCTCCGCGGCGGGGAAGGATCGGCCGACCCGAACAAGGACCTTGACGAGGCCAGGACCATGCTGGAAAAGGTGCCCGGTGGCTGGCACCCCTGGCCATTGCGGGCATTGTCCTGAAGGGCGGTGCAGCTGGCTGCCCGGAGACCCAAAATTCACCGGTGATTTAGGTCACCGAAACCAGACACCAATCGATGCCTGACCTGCCCCTTCCGGCCACTTTTGTGTGCTCGGTCACAAAGTGCCATCCCGATTTCACAGCGCAGAAAATTGCTGGTAGAGTTCTTACTCGTTGCCCCCCTAGCTCAGTGGTAGAGCGCGTTCTTGGTAAGAACGAGGTCACCGGATCGATTCCGGTGGGGGGCTCTGAATGGAATGGCCCGCGTCTTAGTCGGCTGGAAAGAGAATCGGACGCGGACGCGGGTTTTACCATTCGTGGCGGCTTAGCTCAGCTGGTTAGAGCGCACGACTCATAATCGTGAGGTCCCGGGATCGAGTCCCGGAGCCGCTACAGATTGATCCCCGTCTTCCTCGTGAAGGCGGGGATTTTTTGTTCCAGTCGGGATTTGGATCCGGGCCCGACCCGGCCGTGTTTGAAACACGATGCCATAGGGTTGTGCGGTGAGTCCATTTGCAAACCTGCCGACAACGCTCGCCGCGGCAATGGTACGGCCACCCACCGCCAGCTTTCTGCCTGACTGGCTGAATCCCGATGTCTTCCTGCGCGATCCGGCACTCGGCCCGTGGATCATCCTGCTGATTTGCGGCATCGTCTTTGCGGAAACCGGCCTGCTCGTCGGATTCTTCCTGCCGGGAGATTCCATGCTTTTTACCGCCGGGCTGCTGATCGCCACGGGCGCGCTGGATGTCAACCTGCCGCTCTTCACTGCGCTGATATTTGTATCAGCGTTTGTCGGGGACCAGACGGGCTACCTGATTGGGCGCAAGGCCGGCCCTGCGATCTTCAAGAGGCCCGACTCACGCTTCTTCCGTCAGGAGTACGTCGAAAAGGCGCATGCGTTTTTTGAGCGCTTTGGCGGCAGGGCGGTGGTGCTGGCCCGTTTCATCCCCATTGTGCGGACGTTCGTGCCCGTCATCGCTGGGGTCGCCCACATGAGCTACAGGACCTTCGTCCTCTACAACCTGCTCGGAGCCCTGTTATGGGGCGTTGGCGTCACCCTGCTGGGCTTCTGGCTGGGGCAGTACGAATGGGTGGGTGAAAACATCGACCTGATCTTCCTGGTCATCGTGCTGCTGTCGGTGATTCCCATCGGCCTTGAACTCCTCCTGGGAGGACGGCGACGGAGGGCCGCCGGCTAGCGCGGGCTGCGGAATCGTTGTTCGGCCCGTGAATCCGCGGCCCACGGGCCGGCCGAATGCCGAAGGGTGCCGGGTGATTCGCGGACGCGGGCCGGAGCGATGCCCTTCAGCGGGATCAGGCCGTGGGTGTGGCGTTGGTCATGTCGGTGGTTTTCGATGTGCATTTCATGGCGGTTATTGGGTAGAGTATTTTCTCGTTGCCCCCCTAGCTCAGTGGTAGAGCGCGTTCTTGGTAAGAACGAGGTCACCGGATCGATTCCGGTGGGGGGCTCGCAGAAAAAAACCGCGGTTGCCCCCAGGAAATGGGTGCAACCGCGGTTTTTATTTGCCGTGCAGGCGGCTACTTCCGCAGCGAAGTGTTTCCACTGGCGCGCGACACGATCCGGTCGATGAGGATTCCCAGGCCGATGGCCACCGCCACCGCCACCACGATTCCCAGCAGATGATTTTCCTCGAACCAGCGTCCAGCCAGTACCCCGATCAGGACCGAATAGGTTGCCCATCCCACGCTCGAAAAGCAGGTCAGGATAACGAAGGTCCGGTGGGGGAATCCGGTTGCCCCGGCCACCAGGTTCACCGCAACGCGGCCAATAGGAACGAATCGTGCAACCAGGATCAACGACACCGGGCGGAGCCGCAATTCATAGCCTGCCCAGGCAAAGGCATGTTGGAGCCGTTTTCGGCGCATCCAGGCAAACCTGTCTGTGCCTATGGCCCGCCCGATCAGGTATGCCACGTTGTCACCGACGAAGGCGCCCATCCCGGCCACCGCACCCAGGATCCAGGGATTCGGATTTCCCTGGGTGGGCACCAAGGAGGCCAACGCCACGACCAGCGATTCGCTGGGGACCGGCGGAAAGAAACCGTCGATTGCGCAGAAGAGGAAAATCATCAAATAGGAAAGCGGGTTTCCGGCAGCGGACAGGATGAAGTTGCTCAGCGCATCCAATGCAGTGGAAATAATGTCCAAGAGCGTTCCTGTTCGTTCAATGTTCGGCCCCGATGGGAGAAACCAAGAGCCCTCGTTCAAGGCTAACGATGACATTGGGCATTTCCTACTTCGGGGCCGGTTGTGTTCAATCCGGCTCAAATCCGGCGGTTCACATGGGGTGCCCGATAGGATGGATAAAGTGCGAAGCCGCAATCCTGTGTGCCCGACCTCCTGGGCGGGACTCGTTGAGGTCATTCGCTCACGAAGACCACGAACCTTCAGGAGAGGACGAAGCACATGCCGAAAGCGGACTTCAACCAAGAGTTCCCGACCCGTGCTTCATTGCGGCGCGCGCGCCAGGCCGAGCTGGACGCGCAGCAAACGACCAAGGATGAAGCGAAGAAGGCTGTCACGAAGCCTGGACCAGTCGATGAATTCGACGAAGTTCCCGAAACCATAGCCGACGGCACCCCGGCGGCTCCGGGCAAACAAGCCCCGGCGACTTCGGCCACCCCGGTGAAGCCAACGGCCGCAACAAATGCGAAAACCGCTCCCACGGCCGCATCGGTCGCAGACGGCTCCAACAAGGCAGCGGCCAAGCCGGCGCCAACGGTGCCGGGACACGCAAAGCCGGCTCCCGCACCGGCAAAGCCCGCTCCACAGCAGTCGGCCAAGCCCACCGCCACCCCGGTGCCAGGCAACGGCTCTAAGCCTGCCGCCACTCCGACGCCAGCCGTCAAGCCCGTGGCACCTGCGGCGAAGCCCGCTGCGGCGACACCGGCGGCGAAACCTGCTCCGAGCCCCGCAGCCAAAACGGTGACCCCGACTCCGGCCGCCAAGCCTGCTGCGACGGCTCCTGCCAAGCCCGTTGCGGCAGCACCGGCAGCGAAGCCTGCTCCGATCCCGGCACCGGCCAAAACCGGGACGCCCACTTCGGCTGCCAAACCAGCACCCGCTGCGACGCCCGCTGCCGCGACGGCCAAGCCGGCACCCGCTGCGAAGCCGGACGCCGTGAAACCTGGGGTCGCTCCAGCAGCCAAGCCCGCCGCAGTGGCTCCGGCCAAGCCCGCCGCTGCCGCTCCGGCCAGGCCCGCACCCGCAGCCAAGCCGGAAGCCTCGAAACCTGCGGCCGTACCGGCCGCCAAGCCTGCCGCTGCCGCCAAGCCCACACCCGCAGCCAAGCCGGACGCCTCGAAACCTGCTGCCGCTCAGGCCTCGAAACCTGCAGCCGCTCAGGACGCGAAGCCAGCCGCAGCGGCCCCGGCCAAGCCCGCCGTGGCGGTGGAGACCACGAAGCCTGCAACTCCCAAGCCCGCTGCAACCGCACCGGCACCGGACGCAACATCGGCCGATTCCGCTGCCGAAGACCTGTCGACACCTGAAGGCCGCCGTCAGGCCTTCCGCGAAATGAACCCCGCTGCAGGAACCCGAGACACGTTCCTGCGCCCGGAGGACGAAACGACGTTCCGTGCCGAGCGCGGCTTCCGCGGCTTCCTCTCCCGGCTGGGCTTCAACATGGAACCCTCCGCCGAAGAAGTCGAAGAGCGCACCTGGCGCCGCACGGTGGGCACCCGCCTGACCGAGCCCAAGACCATCTCGGTGGTCAATGGCAAGGGCGGGGCCAACAAGACCCCCACGGCGGTCCTGCTTTCGGCGGTCTTTGGGCGCAACACCGGGGACCCGGTCCTGGTCTGGGACAACAACGGAACCCGCGGCACCCTGGGCTGGCGCACCGTCCAGGGGCCCCACGCGTCCCACTCCATGGACCTGCTTTCGGCTGCCCCGCGGCTGAAGGACATCAAGGTCGGGGACCCCATCATCCACGACTACACGCACTACCAGCCCGAAGACTGCTACAGCGTGCTGCGCACCGACCCCACGCTTTTGGCCAGCGAGCAATTCGTCAACGCCGCCGACTTCGACCACCTGCACGAAGTCGTTTCGCGCTTCTTCGCCCTGACCATCGTGGACTCGGGGAACGACGAATCGGCCGAACGCTGGATGCGCATGATCGACCACACCGACCAACTGGTCATCGCCAGCACCACGGTGGAGGAACACGCCGAGGCCGGGGCCCTGCTGCTCGAGGCACTGGCCAAGCGCGGCGGGCACTACGCCGACCTGGCCCAAAACGCCGTCGTGATCGTGTCCCAGCACCAGCCGCACGGCAACCGCGAACAGCTCGACCGCATTGCCCACGGATTCCGCCGCCTGGCCCGCTCCGTGGTGACGGTTCCCTACGACGCGGCACTGGTCAAGGGACAGATCCGCTTCGAGGGACTGCGTCCGGCAACGCGCCGCGCCTGGCTGCACGCCACCGCCGCTGTGGCCGGGGCACTGCACGACTGAGGTGGAGAGCGCTGCCTTGCTCTGCCGCGGCATCCGGTGGCCCTCCACCCCGGGCAACCCGCGCCTGGTGCTCGATGACGCGGAGCACCACGGCCACGATGTCGCCCTGGAACCGGGCACGCGGCTGGGCTTCACCGTGTTGCCCGGGCGTTGGTGCCTGGGCCACCAGCTGATCCGGGACCGGCACCACCGCACGCTGGTGCCCTGCCCGCAGGATGCGGTGATCGCCAACGGCACCCAGTGCGCGGCCTGCGAGGCCGCCGACCAATCCCGGGCCATGCACGACTTCCACCGCAGCGGCCGCGCCGGCGCGGGCCTGCGCGACTACCTGGACCAGCCGCACTGGCTCTATGTGGCGACCTTCGCCACGGGGACCACGAAGGTCGGCACGGCGGCCGATCCCAGCAAGTGGCGGCGCCTGGCCGAACAGGGCGCGATCACCGCCCGCTACGTTGCCTGGAGCCCCGACGGGGCCAGCGTGCGGCACCTTGAGGACCTGGTGAGCGCAGAGCTCGGGTTCACCCAACAGGTGCGTGCCAATTCCAAGGTGCGCGGCCTGCTGGAAAACCATGACACCACCGGGCGCCTCGATGAGCTCAACGACGAGGCCGCCACCACGGTTCGCGCACTGGTTGCCGGACTCGCACCGGGCATCCTGGCCGGCTCCCGCGTCGCGGAGGAAACCTGGAACGCCCCGGAACAGGGACGGGTCCTGCTTGCCGGCTTCGACGCCCAGGACCTGCAGCCGTATCCCGGTTTCCTGGGCGAAGCCGCCCACGGCTTCGAGGTCGCCGCGGTTTGCGGCCAGGCCCTGGGCGTGAGGCTGGGCGGGCAACCGGAGATCTTCGTCGCCAACGCCGCACTGCTCAAGGGGCGCAAGCTCGTGCCGGGCGATCATGTGACCGATTCGCCGCCGGTCCAAGGCGCCCTGTTCTGAATCGATTTGCCGTGCTGAATTAGGATTGACTCATGACCAATACCCCCTGGGAAGCATCGTCCGGACTCTACAAGAAGCTGACCTTCGGATCGATGGCGGTTTCCGGCACGGGCATCATCCTGGCCATCATCGGGGCCAACACCGACAACCGCCCGCTGATGTACACGGCACTGGGCATCATCGGCATCGGACTGGTGACCCACGTCATCGGGCTGGTGGTGCGGGCCCGCGACGCCCGCGCCTGGCGCGTGTCGCAGGGGCTGGTCCCGGCCAAGCGACCCAAGCGCGACAAGCGCGCACCCCGGGACACCCCCTAGCGTCCCCCCACAGTCACCAAAGCCCCAATTCGTCCCACACAGGAGCGGCACAACAGATGAGCATCAATCCCGAACTGGCGGGCCGGATCTACCCGGCCCAGGACCCCTACGTGGTGGGCCGCGAAAAGATCCGCGAATTCGCGGCAGCGGTCAAGGCCACCCACCGGGCGCACTACGACCTGGACGCCGCGGCGAAACTCGGCCACAAGGACCTTTTGGCCCCGCCGACCTTCGCCATCATCGTGGCGCAGCAGGCCGATGCCCAGCTCATCGCCGATCCCGCCAGCGGCATCGACTTCTCCCGCGTCGTCCACGCCGACCAGCGCTTCACCCACCACCGCCCGATCGTCGCCGGCGACGAGCTGCTGGCCGAACTGCACGTGGACACCGTGCGCGCCATGGGTGGCGGGGCCATGATCACCACCCGCTCCGAAATCACCACGGCGGCCGGCGAAAGGGTCGCCACCACCGTTTCCTCGCTCCTGGTACGCGGAGAGGACCAGTAATGATCGACTTTGACACCCTTGAAAAGGGCCAGCCCATCGGCACCACCACCATCCGCGTGAACCGCGCCGACCTGGTGCGCTACGCCGGGGCCTCGGGGGACTTCAACCCCATCCACTGGAACGAACGCTTTGCCACCGAGGTCGGGCTGCCAGGGGTCATCGCCCACGGCATGTTCACCATGGGATCGGCCGTCCAGCTGGTTTCCGACTGGGCGGGGAACCCCGGGGCGGTCATCGACTACCAGACCCGCTTCACCAAGCCGGTCCCGGTGGCAGACCCGGACGGGTCCAACCCGTCGGACTTCGAGGGCACCGCCATCGAGATCAGCGGCGCCATCGGTGCGCTGGACGCCGAGGCCCGCACCGCGCGCGTTGACCTGACCGTCAGCGTCGAGGGCACCAAGGTGCTGGTCAAGGCCCAGGCCGTGGTGCAACTCTGAAACCAGCACCCCAACCCGCATCGCCCGCCCCGGCCGGGCGTCGGGGCAACCCCGAGGTCCGGCCCTGGCGCAACGGCGTGCTGGCGCTGTACCTGGCCTCCGGGCTGATGCTCGCCACGCTGGTCTCCCGGCTGCCCTCGGTGCGCGACGCGCTGGGGCTGAGCCACGGGGAGGTGGGCCTGCTGCTGCTGTGCATGACGGCCGGCTCCTTCGCCTCGGTCTCGGTCTCCGGGTTCGTGGTCATGCGCCTGGGCTCCAAGCGGACCCTGGTGCTGGCCGCCTCGCTGACCGCCGTGGCGCTTGCCGTGGTGGGCGTTGCGGCGGCCGGGTTCCACTCGCTGGTGCTCACCGGGACGGCACTGGGCCTCCTGGGCGCCGGCAACGCCGCCTGGAACGTTTCCTCCAACGTGCAGGGAGCCGCCATGGAACGGGCCCTGGGCGTGCCGATCATGCCGGTGCTGCACGGCTTCTTCTCCGTGGGCACCGTGCTGGGAGCCGCGGCCGGGGCACTGGGAGCGGCGCTGCAGCTGTCCATTTCCTGGCACTTCGCGGCCATGTCCGCGGCCGTGTTGGCCATCATCTTCACCGGCACCAAGGCCTTTAGGCCCGACGCCACCAACGCCGGCAGCGGGCACTCCAACAGGTCGCTGCTGGCCGACGCCTGGCGCGAACCGCGCACGCTGGTGCTCGGCGTGCTGGTCCTCGGCATGGCGCTGGCCGAGGGTGCCGCGGGGGACTGGGTCGCCCTGGCCCTGTCCGACGGCTACGGGGCCATCAACTCCGTGGGCGCCATCGGCTACGGGGTCTTCGTCACCGCGATGACCCTGGCCCGCCTCGGCGGCGGGTTCGTCCTGGCCCGGCTCGGGCGCGTGGTGGTCATCCGGATCTCCGCTGCTTCCACCCTGGCCGGCCTGCTGCTCTTCGTCCTCGGCCCTTCCCTGCACACGGCCTTCGCGGCCCTGGTCTTCTGGGGCCTGGGGGTGGCGCTGAGCTTCCCGGTGGCCATGACCGCGGCATCGGATGACCCGATGCGCGCCGCGGCCCGGGTCTCGGTGGTCTCCACCATCGGCTACGGCGCCTTCCTGGGCGGCCCGCCGCTGCTGGGCCTGCTGGCGGACCGCATCGGGCTGCTGCACGCCCTGGGCTACGTGGGCATCCTCGTGGTCATCTCCTTCTTCCTGGCCCCGGCCGCCGGTCCCCGCAGGGCCGCCACCGTGGCGGCACCCGCAACCACCACCACCGAACACTAAGGCGCAAACCACCGTGAACACCCAGCTGCTCGCACCCCTGACCACCACCGGCGTCGGCGGCCCCGCCGGCACCTTCGTCCGTGCGGACACCGAGGCGCGGATCACCGCCGCGCTCTCCGCCGCTGACGCGGCAGGGGAAGAGGTGCTGATCATTGCCGGCGGCTCAAACCTGCTCATCGACGACGCCGGGTATCGGGGCACGGTGCTGCAGATCGCCAACCAGGGGGTCTCGATCGGCAAGGAGCTCTCCGACGGGCGCATCCGCGTGGACATCGCCGCCGGGCACCCGTGGGACGACGCCGTCGCCCAGACCCTGGCCGCCGGGCTCTCGGGGCTCGAGGCCCTGTCCGGGATCCCCGGATCGGCCGGGGCCACCCCGGTGCAGAACGTCGGCGCGTACGGATCCGAGGTCGCCCACACGCTGCTCGAGGCCAAGTTCTACGAGCGCGCCACCGGCACCACCAGCCACTTCGGGAATGCCGGGTTGGGGTTCGGCTACCGCGACTCGCTGCTCAAGCGCACCACCGTCAACGGCTCGCCCGCATTTGTGGTGCTCTCGGTGACCTTCGCGCTGGAACGCCGGGGTGACTCCGCGCCGATCCGCTACAAGGAGCTGGCCCGCACCCTGGGCGTCGCGGTGGGCGAACGCGCCGATGCCGCCGCGGTGCGCGCCACGGTCCTGGAACTGCGTGCCTCCAAGGGCATGGTGCTGGACGCCGCGGACCGCGACACCTTCTCCACCGGCTCCTTCTTCACCAACCCGATCGTGCCGGCCGCGGTGCTCGACTCGCTGCCCGAAGGAGCCCCGAACTTCCCGGTGGACACCCCTGGCATGGTCAAGCTCTCGGCGGCCTGGCTCATCGACAACGCCGGATTCGCCAAGGGCTTCGGACTGGAGGGCACCGACGGGGAGCAGCTGGCCGGCGGCCGGGCGGCCCTGTCAACCAAGCACACCCTGGCCATCACCAACCGCGGGAACGCATCCAGCGCCGACGTGCTGGCCATCGCCCGCGCGGTCCGCGCCGGGGTGCTGGCGCGCTTCGGCATCGAGCTGCACAACGAACCGCTCTTGATCGGCTGCTCCCTGTAGGGAATCGTTGGGTTCACCATGGCAACCCAACCGCACCACCTCACCCTTGTGCAACGCAACGCCGTCGCGCGCCTGCGCCTGGCCGCCCAGGGGCTGCTGCCCGGGATACCGGCCGCGACCCTGCCGGCCCCGGCAACCACGCCGGCGGACGTGGTCGCCGCGCTGGGCATGATGCAGGCCCAGGACCTGCCCCAGGCCTGCTGGGGCGTGGGGGTCCGCCTGCCCGGCACCGGGCTCGGTGCGATCCATGCGGCCCTGGCCGACGGGTCGGTGATCCGGTGCTGGGGTGCACGCGGCACACTGATGCTCATCGATCCGCGGCTGCACGGTGCGCTGCTGGCCGTGACCGCGCAGCGGATGAACGCCAAGATGGCAGGCACCAGGGCACAGGAAGACATCACCGAGGCCGAGATCGGCAGGTTGGCCGATGTGGCCCGTGAGCGCTGCGCAGGGACCGGCGCCACGCGCGCCGAATTGCTCCGTGCCTTCGAGGATGCCGGATCGAGCATCGAGGGGCAGCGCGGCTACCACCTGATCGTGGCCGTGAGCCTGCGCGGGGTCATCGTCCAGGGCCCCATGGAACCCGGAAGCGAGACCCGGCAGTTGTTCATGGCCGCCGGGTCCTGGCTTCCGGAGACAGGACCACATCCCGACGCCGATGGGGCACTGGCGATGCTGGTGCGCGGCTACTTCGAATCCCATGGCCCCGCGACCGTTGCCGACTGCGCGTGGTGGCTCGGCCTGCCCCTGACCCCGGTGCGTGCCGCCGTGGCGGCGCTGGACCCGGTGCTGGTCCGTGCGGAGCTGGGCGGGGACACCTTTCATTTTGCCGATCAGCACCGGGAACGCTGGGAGCATCCGCCGGGGGCACGCAGCGTTCTCGCGCTGCCCGGGTTCGACGAGTTCCTGCTCGGTTACCGGGACCGCTCGGTGACCCTGCCGGAGGAACACGCGCAGGTGGTGACGCCGGGGAAGAACGGGATCTTCCTGCGCACCGTGGCCGTCGGCGGGCAGATCATCGCCACGTGGGAGCTGGCCGGTGCCGGCAAGGCGCGCACCGGGCGTTTTGTCCCCTTCGGGCCGGAGCCCGGGGAAGGCCGCGCCCGGCAGATTGCCGCCCGCTTGGACGCCTACCTGGAGTTCCGGGAGAACTGAGGCGCCCGGCGGGCAGCGAAAAGGCCGGCCGCCGCCCCCGGCCCCTCAAGCGGGGGAACGGGGACAACGACCGGCCTTGGGTCTTCGTGCCGCCGGAGGACGCCTTGGTTAGAGGCGGCCCTGGGCGATGGCCAGCATGCGGCGCAGTGGTTCCGCGGCGCCCCAGAGCAACTGGTCGCCCACGGTGAACGCGGAGATGTACTCCGGGCCCATTTCCAGCTTGCGGATGCGTCCCACCGGGATGTCCAGGGTGCCGGAAGCGGCGACGGGGGTCAGCGCGTCAACGGTGGCTTCCTTGGTGTTGGGCACGACCGTGGCCCACTCGTTGTCCTCGGACAGCAGCTTCTCGATCTCGGCCACCGACAGATCCTCGGTGAGTTTGAGGGTCAATGCCTGTGAGTGCGAGCGCATGGCGCCGATGCGGACGCACAAGCCGTCCACGACGACCTTGTTGGCCTCGGTGTTGCCCAGGATCTTGTTGGTTTCGACCCCGGCCTTCCACTCTTCCTTGGACTGGCCGTTGCCCAGGTCCGCGTCGATCCACGGGATCAGCGAGCCTGCCAGCGGGACACCGAACTGGGTGGCGTCCAAGCCGCCGCGCTGGGCTGCGAGGACCTTCCTGTCGATCTCCAGGATTGCCGAGGCCGGGTCGTCGAGTTCGGTGGCGACGTGGCTGTTGATGTCGCCGAACTGGGTCAGCAGTTCGCGCATGTGGCGGGCGCCGCCGCCGGAAGCAGCCTGGTAGGTCATGGAGGTGCTCCACTCGACCAGACCGTTCTTGAAAAGTCCGCCCAGGCCCATCAGCATGCAGGAGACGGTGCAGTTGCCGCCCACAAAGTCCTTGGTGCCGGAAGCCAGCGACGCGTCGATGACGTTGCGGTTGATCGGATCAAGCACGATCACCGAATCGTCGTTCATGCGCAGCGTGGAGGCGGCGTCGATCCACAGCCCGTCCCAGCCGCGCGAGCGCAGCGAAGCGTGGACCTTCTGGGTGTAGTCCCCGCCCTGGGCGGTGACGATGATTGGCAACTTGGCCAGGGTGTCGATGTCATAGGCGTCCTGCAGCGCGGGTGCGCCGTCGGCAAAAGCCGGGGCTGCACCGCCCGCGTTGGACGTGGAAAAGAATACGGGGTCGAGATTCGCGAAGTCGCCCTCGTCCTGCATGCGTTGCATCAGGACGGAGCCAACCATGCCGCGGTAACCGACAAAGCCAACGGATGAAGTCATGGTTCCAGCTTAAGGGGTAACAACCCCACGGGAGGAGTCGGTTACGTACCAATGCCAATCGGCGCAGGTGTTAATGTAGGGTGCCGCCCCACGGAATGAACCCATGGAGGGGCGCCCCAGCTGTACGCGGATCGGCGGGCCGGTCGCGTGGTCGTGCTATTTGTTGCCGTCGGCCAGCAGGGCCTTGCGCATGCCCACCAGTTTGAGGGAGCCGAAGGCAAAGACCTGGGTGAATACCAGCAGCAGGATCAGGCCCATGATCTTCGATCCCGTGAGGACCATGAAAAGGCCCAGCCCGGCAAAAATGAGGGCGAAGAGCGGAAAGAGCATGTACCCGAGCACAAAGAGCGCCTCGGGGTTGGTCTTCAGTGCCTTGAGGGCTTCCTTCATGACTTCCGCTCCCACGCCTCGACGCGGTATTCGGTGCCGTTGGCAGCTGTCAGCCATCCGGAATCGGGATCCGAAAGCAGCTTCGTCCATGCAGAGTCCAGGGCCGGGGCCTTGGTGTCGCCCTTGGGGCTGGCATTGATGACGGTCTTGACGGCCAGGTGGGCACCATCGGTGAGCGCGGCGTAGATCTCTCCGCCGCCGATAACCCAGATTTCCTCCGCGCCTTCGGCAGCCCGCGCTGCCTTCAGGGCCTGGTCGGTGGAGCCAACGGGAACCGCGCCGGCGGCGCGCAGTGCGCCATGGCGGGATGCATCACGGGTGATCACGATGTTGGTGCGCCCGGGCAACGGGCGGAACTTCTCCGGGAAGGACTCCCAGGTCTTGCGTCCCATGATCACCGGGTGGCCGTTGGTGGTGCGCTTGAAGTGGGCCAGGTCCTCGGGCAGGGACCACGGCATGGTGCCGCCGGCTCCGATGATGCCGTCAGCGGCCTCGGCCCAGATCATGCCGATGCGCTCGCTTGTGGTGGTTTCGGCGCGGTGTCCGGCGCTCTGGTTCGTGTTGCTCATACGGCGATGGGGGCCTTAATCGTCGGGTGGTGTTGGTAGTCCTCGATCACGAAGTCGTCGAGTCCGTAGTCGAAGATTGAATCGGGGGTGCGCGTGATGCGCAGGCGCGGGTACGGGTAGGGCTCGCGGGTCAGCTGCTCGGTGACCTGCTCCACGTGGTTGTCGTAGATGTGGGTGTCTCCGCCGGTCCACACGAACTCGCCGGGTTCCAGTCCAAGCTGGTCGGCCATCATGCAGGTCAGCAGCGCGTAGGAGGCGATGTTGAAGGGAACGCCCAGGAACATGTCGGCACTGCGCTGGTAGAGCTGGCAGGAGAGCTTGCCGTCGGCCACGTAGAACTGGAAGAACGCGTGGCAGGGCGGCAGTGCCATGTTCTCGATCTCGGCAACGTTCCAGGCGGAGATGATATGCCGGCGCGAGTCCGGGTTGGCGCGCAGCGAGTCCATGACCTGGGAGATCTGGTCGATGTGGCGTCCGTCGGCCGTGGGCCAGGAGCGCCACTGGACGCCGTAGACCGGGCCCAGCTCGCCGTTTTCGTCGGCCCACTCGTCCCAGATCTTCACGCCGTTCTCGCGCAGGTAGGACGTGTTCGAATCCCCGCGCAGGAACCACAAAAGCTCCACTGCCACGGACTTGAAATGCACGCGCTTGGTGGTGATCAGCGGGAAGGATTTGGCGAGGTCAAAGCGCATCTGGCGGCCGAAAACACTTGAGGTTCCGGTGCCGGTGCGGTCGCCCTTGGCGGTGCCGTTGGCCAGGACGTCCCGGAGCAAATCTTCGTAGGGGGTTTGAATCTTCACTGGTTCAGTCTAGACGGTGACGGGAGAAGTGCCGCGGAAGCCAGTATCCGATAGGCGCCCACAGGGGCTCGGCACGTGCCGGGGCCGGTTTGAACCGGCGTCGGTACGCGGGCCGGTGCCTTGATGTGATTCCCGGCTCGCGGGCGCGTCGGCGTGGGTGGGCGTCCCGTCCCGTCCAAGGGCGGCCAATCCACACTTCGCATGGAACACCCTATGGTGATCAGCCACCACTTCACGGCCCGCTCAGGCGATCGGCCGACGGACAGCCGGTGGAGCCTCGCCTCTGGTGTTACTCTCGCCGCCTTGGTAGCTTTCATCGCATGGCCATCAAACTTGAGAACGTCGGAATCGCCGTTCGCGACCTCGAAGAGGCAATCGCCTTTTTCACCGATCTCGGCCTCACGGTCATCGGACGCGACACGGTCAGCGGCGAATGGACCGACACCGCTGTCGGCCTTGACGGAAACCACGCCAACATCGCGATGCTCCAGACCCCGGACGGTCATGGTCGCCTCGAACTCTTCGAATACATCCATCCCAAGGCGATCGAGTCGAACCCGACACGTCCCAACGACATCGGCATGCACCGCGTGGCCTTCTCGGTGGACGACATGGACAAGGCCCTCGAGGTGGCAGCAAAGCACGGGTGCCATCCGCTACGCGGAGTGGCGACCTATCAGGACGTGTACAAGCTCACGTACCTCCGTGGCCCCAGCGGAATCCTCGTGATGCTTGCCGAGGAACTGAAAAAGACCGACACCTGAATCGACCCCATCGTCCGGGACGTTACATTCGGCTTTCGCTCCGACACGCCACAAGCCAGGGATCCGGAAGTTGCCAGCCCCAGCCGTTGCCATCGACGGCGTCGGAACGAGTCCTTGCAGAATGGTGCGTAGTTCTTCCTCGAGGCAAGCCACCCACGCAGATATCGCACGTGGAAGTCGCGGTTCGCAACGCCCTTTGACGCCCGGTTGGCACCGGCTTTTCCCAACTGGGCAGCACAACCAAGGGTCGCGCCGGTCCTATGCGCCGGAGCGCAGCTTGCCCTGGAACAGGGAGAGTAGGGCGGCGTCGTCGATCCCGCTTTGCCGGGCGGTGGCGATGAGCTCGTCCATCAGGGAATGGACACGCTGCTCCGGCGCGGTGGCCGGGCGCGCGGCGGGGCTGGTCACCACGGTCCCCAGCCGCCGCCGGCTCTCGACAAGGCCGTGGGCCTCGAGCTCCTTGTAGGCCCGTGCCACGGTTCCGGTGGCCACGCCTAGGTCGCCGGCCAGGGCGCGCACCGTCGGCAGCCGTGTCCCGTCCGCCAGGTGGCCAACGGCAATCAGCGAGGCGATTTGGGCACGGATCTGTTCAAACGGGGGAGTGGCGTCGCGAAGGTCGACGGTGATCAGCGTGCTCACTGGCTGCTCATGCTAGGGGTTTGTGGGCTGTGTCGCTGCGCCGGGTAGGCCGTGGCGGCCGGCAGCAGGCATAGCAGAAGGCCCAGGACCAAGGTGGAGAGTTGGAATCCCGATGGTTCTTGGGACACGTACATTGACTCCCCATAACCGGCGCCGCCAGGGGTCCAATAGGTGGGGTCGCCCAGGATGGAGGCAACGAGCAGCGACACGCCACCGAGTAGCCGCATCCCGCGATGGGCCAGGATGATGCGGATCTTGGTGTCCTCGATGGTGCTGGCCCCGTGCAGCGGGCGGCGGCGAGCTGCAGTGCCTTGAAGCGTCCAGCCCAGGGCGGCCACCACGGCCAGAATGCCGGCCATCCACCATGCGGCGACCCGTGTTGCCGCCGGGGCGGCGAGGACAAAGGTCGTGATGGTTGCGATGGCCGCTGTCACCGACATGGAAACCACCACCAGGAACCATACCGGCAACAGATGTCGTCGTGGTTCGGCGTGGACGGGATCCTGCCCCAGCCGGCGGATGATGATCCTCGAGGCTGCGAGGTTCAAGACGAGGTAGATGCCGGAAGCCGCCAGCAAGGCCAGCGACAGGGAGCCTAGTGCCTCCAGCCGGGTAGGTGCGAGGGCCGTGAACGAATAGGTCCGCATGCCGTCTTCCGCCGTGGTGACAACGGGGCTGGCGCCCACTCCGGCGAACAGCACAATGGCCAACACCGGGACGAGGGAAACGAATTGGGTCAACAGCAGGAAGTCGCGGGCCTTGGCGAAGGTGCCCGAGGGTGTTCCGGCCACCGCCTGGACGGATGCGGAAGGTTCGGCGAGCCGCGGCGGCGCCCAGGCCAGAATCACCACGACGACCAGCAACATGCACAGGAAACCGGTTCCGGACAGGACGTTGGCCCGGTCCTGGGCGGTCGAGTCGAATCCGACTCCGGGATCCCCGAGTGGCATGGCCAACTCGCCGCGTGCCCGGATTCCATCGGCCAGGTAGTTCAGGGCCGCCGCACCGAATCCGGAGACGACGAGGATGGCGGTCCGCAGTAACCGGTTGATCCAGATGGAGCGCAGGACCGCATTGTCATGCGCGTCCAGGGAATCCAGCGGCGGGCGACGCACCACCACAGCGGCGGCGCCAAGGGTGCCCAGGAGCACCAGTCCGAGCCCGCCGAGCAGGTATGGTCCGACCTCGGAACCGGGACGAACCCCGGCAACGCCCGAGACATAGGGTTGCCCGGGCTTCGCCTCGTCCCCGGTGGAATAGTCCTCCAGATTGTCCAGGTCAACAACGTGCCCGAACTCGTCCACCGGGTTTCCATACTTGTCCTCCGCTCCGTTGTAGACAGGGCCCTGGCGGGTCTCCTCGCTGCCGATGCGGCTCGGGGCCCCCGGATCGTTCCAGGCCACGATGAGAAGCGCAGTGCTGATAACGGTGCACAGAAGCAGGAATCCTGCCAGGAAGCGCGGGAAGACGTCCCTGACGCGGCGCACCTGAAGGGATGCCGAGCGCACCGGCCGCAGGTGCCTGGGCCAGGTGAATTGCCCCAGGATGTACACCAGCCCGAGCCATAGCCCGGGGGCGGCGGCGTGCATGAGCATGGTGGGGGCCGCGGGGTCTGTGGGCGTGCCGGGGGACGTGCTGGCCCAGAGGTTGGCCAAGCCGGAAGTTCCCGACGCCAGGAAGGCGATCAGGGCCGTCCAGAACGCGTGGCGCGAGATGGACTCGGTGGTGTTTTTGGCGTTTGGGCTCGCCACAAAGAAGCGCAGCAGCACGTAGATCAGTGCGGCCGAGCCGGCCAGGCCGAAGCCGATGGAAGTCAACGCGTCGCTCATCCGGGTCTCCTTGGGGGGATCAAACTTTGTCTCAATGTATCAAGTCATTGAGACAAAGTTTAGGTCCCCGGCTCCACAATGGCCCGATGCTGGTCGAATCGTTGCCGTGTGGCCACCTCGGGCTCAAGCGAGCAGGTCGTTGTACTCCGGGTAGCGCCGCAGGTAGTCCTGCACGTAGGTGCACTCGGGAACGATCTTCAGCCCGCGTTCACGCATCTGCTCCAGCACCAGCGTGACCAGGGCCCGGGCATAGCCGCGGCGGCCGTATTCCTCGTTGATGATGGTGTGCTGCAAGGTCGCGACGCCGTCCTCCAGCCGGTACCCCAGGAAGCCCACGAAGGTGGCTCCGTGCCAGAGCCCGTAGCGTCCGCGGTCCGCGTCGTGGTCCAACCGCAGCCCCTGGTGCACGATCTTTTCCTGGGTGGTGCCGTGATCCTGTTGGGCCATGATGCGCTCCTTAGCAAAGCTCGAAAACCGTACCGGCGCCGCGCCAAACGGGCGCCTAGTTATGAGACTACCGTGAAGGGGTGGGCTCTAGTCGTCAAACGCGTCGTAAACTTCCACCGAGACAAGTTTCCCCTTGCCAGAGGCCGGTTGGTGGACCACGATGACGGCGCCGGGACGAAGGTACGGGTCCTCGGCGGGAAGGAAGGGCGTCAGCTCGCCATTCATGCGCGTACGGAGTTCGGCGAGCACCAGCGGCAGCACCGGGCGGTGCGTGCACAGCGCCTGGGACCGGCGCCTGTCCAGCAGTTTGGCCACGGTGCGCTGCGCCTTGGCCGGGCGACGCGTGGCCTCGTACTCGGTGACCGATGCGAGCAGCTTGAGGGTGAACCGGTGCTGCTGCAGGTAGGGGGCAACCGTCTGCACGCAGCGTGTCCAGGGGCTCGATGCCACCTTGGCCGGACGCCAGGAATCCAGCAGCCTGGCCACGGCCAGTGCCTGCCGCCGGCCGGTGGCCGCCAGCGGGCGTTTGCCTTCCTCGCGGGTCCAGTTGGAGCGAGGCTTCGCCTTGGCATGCCGCACCACCACGAACGGGCGGGTTTCCAGCGTGCCGTTGTCGTGGGCCTGGACCAATCCCTCGAGCGGACCCAGGTCCCCGGGGTTGGTGATCCACTGGCGCGCAACCTTGGGCGTGGCCCAGCGCACCGCGTCGGTTTCCTTCCCGTCCGGGACCGGACGGGTGCCGGGGGACTTTGCCGCCCAGTAGTAGACAACCTTGTTTCCGGCACCGACCGGGTAGGTCATGGCGGGCAGCGGAATGCCCAGTTGGACATCCAGGCCGACCTCCTCGAAGACCTCCCGGGTGGCGCACTCGGGCATGGTCTCCCCGTCGTCGAGCTTGCCCTTGGGCCAGGACCAGTCGTCGTAGCGGTCGCGGTGGATCATCAGGACCTCAAGCTCGCCGGCAACGACGCGCCAGACCAGGGCCCCGGCGGCACGCACGGCAAATTGACCTTCGCGGATTTCGGCCGCATCGCTTGAACGCACGAAATGCACGCCCTTAGCGCCTGACCACGGTGCGCTGGCGGGCACGCGATTCAATGAGCCAGGACTGGATGTCGGCCAGCGGGGCCCCGTCCTCGTCCTTGTGGTGCCTGGTCCATTCGCCGTCGGAATCCAGGTGCCAGCTGGCGGTGCGTGGATCCATGTAGCGGTCAAGGAGCAGCACCAGGTCGTTGATGTCCTCGCGGCTGCTCAGCGACACCAGCGCCTCGACGCGGCGGTCCAGGTTGCGGTGCATCATGTCCGCGGAGCCGATGTAGATGATCGGTTCCCCGGCGTTGGAGAACATGAACACACGGCTGTGCTCCAGGAACCGGCCCAGGATCGAGCGCACGCGGATGTTTTCGCTCAGTCCCGGAACCCCCGGGCGCAGGGCGCAGATCCCGCGGACGATCACGTCCACCTGCACCCCGGCCTGGGAGGCGCGGTAGAGCGCGTCGATGATGGCCTCGTCGACCATCGAGTTCACCTTGATCACCACGCGCGCGGCCAGCCCGGCCTTGCGGTTGGCGATCTCGGATTCGATCTTGTCGATCAACCCGCTGCGCAGCGAACGCGGGGCCACCAACAGGCGCCGGAACGTCGAGCGCGGGGCGTAGCCCGAGAGCTGGTTGAACAGGCGCGAGAGGTCCTCGCCGACCGCGTCGTCGGAGGTGAGCAGGCCCAGGTCCTCGTAGTAGCGGGCGGTGCGCGGGTGGTAGTTGCCGGTGCCGATGTGGCAGTAGCGGCGCAGCTTGTCGCCCTCGCGGCGGATCACCAGGGAGAGCTTGGAGTGGGTCTTCAGGCCCACGATCCCGTAGACCACGTGCACGCCGGCCTGCTCGAGCTTCCGCGCCCAGGAGATGTTGGCCTGCTCGTCGAACCTGGCCTTGATCTCCACCAGCGCCAGGACCTGCTTGCCGGCCTCCGCTGCATCGATGAGCGCATCCACGATCGGCGAATCGCCGCTGGTGCGGTACAGCGTCTGCTTGATCGCCATGACCTTGGGGTCGGCCGCGGCCTGCTCCAGGAAGGCCTGCACGGAGGTGGAGAAGGAGTCGTAGGGGTGGTGCAGCAGGATGTCGCGGCGGCGCATCGCGGCAAACACGTTGGCTGCCTTGGAGGTCTCGGACTCGTTGAGGAAGCGCGAGGTGTGGGCCAGCTGCTTGGGGTAGTGCAGGTCGGAGCGGTCGATGTTCGCGATCACCCCGAGCCCGCGCAAATCCAGCGGCGCGGGCAGCGCGAAGACCTCGTCCTCCTCGATGCCCAGCTCGCGCACCAGCAGGGCACGGATGTTCGGGGATATGTCCTCCACGACCTCCAGGCGCACCGGGGGACCGAAGCGGCGGCGAAGCAGCTCCTTCTCCAGGGCCTGGAGCAGGTTCTCCGCGTCGTCCTCCTCCACCTCGAGGTCCTCGTTGCGGGTGACGCGGAAGAAATGGTGCTCGACGATGTCCATGCCCGGGAACAGGTAGTCCAGGTGCACGGCGATCACGTTCTCGAGCGAGATGAAGCGCGCGACCCTGCCCGCGGAGTTGCCGGCGCGCGGGCCATCCACCGAAATCAGCCGCGGCATCACGTCGGGCACCTTCAACCTGGCAAAGAGCTCCTTGCCGGACACCGGGTTGCGGACCACCACTGCAAGGTTCAGCGAGAGTCCGGAAATGTAGGGGAAGGGGTGCGCCGGGTCGACGGCCAGCGGGGTGAGGATCGGGAAGACCTGGTCGATGAACCAGCGGCGCAGCTCCTCGCGGGCGCGTTCGTCGAGTTCCTTCCAGCCCACCAGCAGGATCTGCTCCTTTTCCAGGGCGGGGCGGACCTGCTCGGCGAAGACCTGGGCGTGGCGCAGCTGCAGGGCGTGCGCGTCGGACAGCAGCAGCTCCAACTGGTCGATGGGGCTGGTTCCCGTGGCGGAGGGCACGGCAAGGCCGGTGGCGATGCGGCGTTTGAGGCCGGCGACGCGCACCATGAAGAACTCGTCGAGGTTCGAGGAGAAGATCGAGAGGAAGTTGACCCGTTCCAGCAGCTGCATTTCGGGATCCTCGGCCAACTCCAGCACGCGGGCGTTGAAGTGCAGCCAGCTCAGCTCGCGGTCAAGGAACCTGTCGTGGGCGAAGTCGCCCTCGGGGATCGGGGAGGGCTCGAAGTCGGGCAGCTCGATCCGGTCCTGGGTGGCCCGGGCCGCCGGGACATCGGTGATGCCCAATGCGGAGGTGACTGGGTACGGATCCATGGCTGTTGCCCCTAGCGTGGATGAGGGTGGAGATGTCGCGTGCCCACGGCGAGCCGGATGGGCACGCGGCCTTGCGTCACTGTCTACCTTACCGAAACCGGTGCGTACATGACGTCGACATCCCACTTGGTGAAGCCCAGTTTCCGGTAGAGCGAGACGGCAGCGGTGTTGTCGGCATCCACGTAGAGCATCAGCGCATCCAGGCCCAGGGAATTGAGGTGGTCGATGCCTGCCAGGGTGAGCACCTTGCCCAGCCCGGTGCCCTGCGCCTCGGGGATCACTCCCACGACGTAGATCTCGCCGATGGCCTGGTGCTTCCCGGTGGTGGGGGAGGACACCGCGGGGTGCACCTTGGTCCAGTGGAAGCCCAGGATCCTGCCGGTGGCATCGACGGCCAGCAGGAAGCCTGCCGGATCGAACCAGTCCTCCTCCATGCGCGCGGCCAGGTCGTGGCGGGTCATCGCACCCTGTTCGGCGTGGTGCGCGAAGGCCGCTGCATTCGCCGCCACCCAGCCCTCGGCGTCGGTCTCCGGGTCGAAGGCGCGGATGGAAATGCCGGCCGGGACCACCGGGGCGGGCACCTGGGTGCCGGTGACCATGCGCATGCGCCACAGCTCGCGCACCGGAATGAAGCCAAAGCGCTCGGCCAGCTTGGCCGCGGCCTCGTGGTTCCCGTGGGCCCAGGCGCGCAGCCTGCCCAGCTCGGTCTTGCCGGCCAGGGCCGTGAGCAGCGCGCCGGCGATGCCCGAGTCGCGGAAGGCGGGGTGCACGACCATTTCCAGGGTCCCCGGCGCGCCGGCATCGCCGAGCACCGCGACGGCGGCTCCCACCAGTTCGCTGGAGGACGTGTCGGACCCGTCCTGGAGGTAGGCGTAGGCCCCCAGCAGGGACGCCGATTCGGGGGCGCTGCGCAATTCGAGGAGGGTCTGTTCGCTCAGCGGAGGGTTGCCGTCGGCTTCCTCCCCGGCGGCCACCAGCAGGTGCAGCGCGGAGAGCACGCCCGGGTCCGGGGCGCCGGCAAGCATGTCGATGGTGACTTCGGGATTTGTCGCAGCGTTCATATCCCTAAGATAGCCGCAGCGGCGCCTAGGCGTCGATGACCTCGGGGTTGTCGTGGCGTTGCGAGGCGAAACGGTACCCCACGTTGCGCACCGTGCCGATGAGCTGTTCGTGGTCGGTGCCCAGCTTGGCGCGCAGCCGGCGCACGTGCACGTCCACTGTCCGGGTGCCTCCGTAGTAGTCGTAGCCCCAGACCTCGTGCAGCAGCTGCTCGCGGGTGAACACCCGCCCGGGGTGCTGGACCAGGTACTTGAGCAGCTCGAATTCCTTGTAGGTCAGGTTCAGCGGGGATCCGTGGACCTTGGCGGTGTAGCTGGCCTCGTCGATCAAGACGCCCGCGGCGCGGATCGGGGCACCGGCGGTTTCCCCGTCGGGGGCCGAGCGGGCGATGGCCAGGCGCAGCCGCGCCTCGACCTCGGCGGGTCCGGCGGTGTCAAGGATCACGTCGTCGACCTGCCAGGATGCGGAGATCGCCGCCATTCCGCCCTCGGTCAGCACCAGCAGCAGCGGGCAGGCGATGCCGGTGGTGCGCAGCAGCTGGCACAGCGTGCGGGAGGCTGCCAGGTCCTTGCGTCCGTCGACCAGCACCACCTCGGCGCCCTCGGTGGTCAGCAGTGCCGCGCCCTGGGCGGGCATGACGCGCAGCGTGTGGGAGAGCAGTCCCAGGGACGGAAGGATGTCGGACGAGGGCCCGGGGGCGTTGGTCAATAGCGCGATGACGGCCATCGATGCGATCCCTCCCACATGCTTGGGTTGCCGATTTACCGGCGCGGGCAGCATATGCCGCCCAGACCCGAACCATCGGTGTTTACATCATGAAGTATAGATTGCCGTGCGTTTCCATTACGTTTCCGACGCTTGTAACACGCACCGCCGCCCGGCGTCCAAACGGGGTGTGAAGGGCGGGATAAGGCAGGATGTAACCTGTGAGACTCAAAGTTTTGGCCACAGGAACAATTGCCCTTGCACTGGTTGTCGGGGCGAACTTTGTGCCCGGTGCCACGGGCTGGCCGGTGCTCGGCATCACCCTGGCGTTGCTGGCCGCGTTCGCGCTCGGCTGGCCGCGCCTGATGAAGGTGCCCGCGCCGAATCCGGTGTCCCTGGTGATCTTCGTGGTCGGCGCGGCGGCGGCGGTGCTGGGCCTCTGGGCGCGGCCGGGCCCGGGGCTGGGATGGGTGGCACCGTCGCTGGCCGCCGGCCTCATCCTGATGTTCGTGACCCAGCTGGTGCGCGGCACCGACGCGCAAAAGCGGCTGGATTCGGTGGCCACCGGCATCTGCGGCATGCTCATCGCCGCATTCGGTTCCGGCTGGGCGGTGCTGGGGACCGATCCCGACGGCCGTGCCGTGGCCCTGATGGCAGGGATCGCCATCCTGGGCGCAGCGGCGCCCGGGGTCTCGCGGCTGCCTGACCGCGTCGTCTTCCCGCTGGGCTTTGTGCTGGCAGTGCTCTTCGGCGGTGCCGCCAGCCTGCTGCACCCCGATCTCAGCGTGGTTCCGGGCCTGGTCCTGGGTGCGGCCTGCGGCCTGGTCGTCGTGGGCACCCGCGCCATGCTCGTTTCCCTGGGCGGTCCCAAGGGGCCGGCGCAGATGGCCGCCGCCGCACTGGCCCCGTTGCTGGTCTGCGGATCGGTGACCTGGTACGTCATGTTGCTGTTGGTCTAGCCCCCGGGGGCAAGCGGGCCGCCGCCACGGCCGATGTCATGAAAGGCCCGGGGTGCCCGCCGAACCGGTTAGGATGGTGGCATGAACGAATACCTTGGACTCGAAATCTTCTTCCTCTCGCTGCTGACCCTGGCGGGCCTGGGCATGGCCGGCTTCGCCGGACTCGTCGTGGCGCGCCTCTTCAAGGGCCAGAAGTAAAGAACAAATAGCACTAGGAAGCGCACGCATGGCAATCGAGATTCCCACCGACCTGACCCCCGAACTGGTGCCGCTGTCGTGGCTGATCGGGACCTGGGAAGGCACCGGCCGCCTGGGCGCCGGCGAGGCGGACGACGAATTCTTCTTCCAGCGCGTGAGCTTCAACCAGAACGGCCTGCCGTTCCTGGAATACAGGTCGGAATCCTGGATCACCGACGAGCAGGGCAACACATTGCGTCCGCTCACCGTTGAATCGGGATTCTGGTCCCTGGAGCGTCCCATGGTGGACGCCGACCTCGGACCGGGAATGACCCCCGGCGATGTTGTTCCCGCCCTGCGTTCGGCCCAAGACGTTGAAGACTTGCGCACCGACGAGGGCGGGTTCAAGATCCAGGTCGACATCGCGCACCCCGGGGCGATCTGTGAACTGTATTACGGCGTCATCAAGGGCCCGCAAATCCAGCTGGCCACCGACCTGGTGATGCGCGGCACCAACGCCAAGGACTACGCCTCGGCCACCCGGATCTACGGGCTGGTCAACGGGGACCTGTTCTGGCGCTGGGATGTATCCACCGGCGGCAACGACCTCAAGGCACACGCCTCGGCCGCCCTCAAGAAACAGGGATGACCACCATGGCGCTTTCGCCGTTGTTGACACGACCCGGCGCCGTCGCCGCGTCCGGGATCGATGAGGGCGTCGCCGCCCACTACGGGGAGCTGAACAAGGAGCAGCAGAAGCTGCTCGCCGGCACCGCGGTGGCCGACCTGTCCCACTTCGGGGTGGTGACGCTGTCCGGCGAGGACCGCCTCTCCTGGCTCAACACCCTCTCCAGCCAGTCCCTGACCGGGCTTCGCGAGGGCCAAAGCACCCAGACGCTGCTGCTCACGGTGCAGGGCCGCATCGAGTTCGACATCCGCGTGCTCGCCGACGCCGACAAGCTCTGGCTGGTCGTCGAGCCCGGCCAGGCCGAGCCGCTGGCCGCGTTCCTGACGCGCATGCGCTTCATGCTGCGCGTGGAAATCACCGATGTCTCTGCGGAATATGCCGTCGTGGGTGCCTGCGCACCGCAGCCGGCCTTGGCGCAGTACCCGGTCTGGATCGACCCGTGGCCCGGCGTCACCACCGGAGGCTACGCCTATTCGGAGCCCGAACACCCGGGGAACGAGCGCCCCTGGTACCTCTACCTCGTGCCCGCCGGCGAACTGGAGACGGCCGTGGCCGGTCTCCCGCTGGCAGGGATGCTCGCGGTGGAGGCGCTGCGCATCGCCGCCTGGCGCCCGCGCTTCGGCTTCGAGACCGACGAGAAGGCCATCCCGCACGAGCTGGACCTGATCCGCACCGCCGTGCACCTGGACAAGGGCTGCTACAAGGGGCAGGAAACTGTGGCCCGCGTGCACAACGTCGGGCGCCCGCCGCGCCGCCTGGTGTTCTTGCAGCTGGACGGCTCGATGCACACGCTGCCGGCCCTGGGTTCCCCGGTGATGGTGGGGGAGAAGGTCGTCGGCTCCCTGACCTCGGTGGCCACGCACTTCGAGGCGGGGCCCGTCGGGTTGGCGCTCATCAAGCGCAACATCGACACCGAACTCGAGCTGGAGGTCGTTGACGGCGAGGAGCGCTATGCGGCCAAGCAGGAAGTCATCGTGACCCCCGAGGCCGGGCAGATCGCCGGCAGGTTCACCGGGTTCATCCGCCCGCCGCGCTAGAAAACACTACGTGATGCAGGACGCCCGGCCGGGGAATCGGCCGGGCGTTTTGCATGGACGAGCATGAAGGAAAGCCCGGTGAAGTCCTCATATATCGTTGGGCAGGTAGTCAGCGGGGCAGCCGCCGGGCGTTCATGCAGGGCTTCCCAGCCGTTCACTTGAACCTCGTACCGTCGCCCGCATGCCTTCTTTCACATTCGGGCGCGTTCTCGCCCTCGCCGCCGCGGCCGGCGCGCTGTCCCTTTCCTTAACTCCCGCTGCCCTTGCTGCCCCAACGGAAACACACGCCGGCGAGCAGCACGGCGCAAAATCCGCATCCCCGGGCAAGGGGCAGGGCACGGGCGCCGGGCGGTGCCACGCACCGGGCCAGCCGCCTGTCCCGTCGGAGGACGGCACGCTGGCCTACTTCCAGGACGCCCATGAGTACAGCCCGCGCGAGCACACCGACGGCTACCGTGGCGGCATTGCCCGCCTTGCCACGGTTCTGGACGGCATCGAGGCCGCCAACGAGAACCCGGCGACGATCTTCGGCGGCGACATGGCCGGCGGCAGCCTGTTCGGCGGCGTCTACAAGGGGTTCCCGTTCGTGGAGGCGTTCAACGACCTTGGCGTGGACGCGGCCACCTTCGGCCAACATGACTTCGATTTCGGGCTCGAGACCGCGCTTGACCTCGTGGCGGCCTCCGAATTCCCGTGGATTGCCTCCAATCTCGCCTACAAGGACGGCAGCGGGTTCCTGCCCGGCGCCGTGGCTGGAACCGTGGATGCCGGCGAGCTGACGGTCGGCGTCATCGGCCTCACCGGATCGCTGCAGAACAGCTCCGCCAATGCCGATCTCGACCAGCGGCCCTACCTCGAGTCCACCCGGGCCGGAGTGAAGCTGCTGCAGGAGCAGGACGTCGACGTCATCGTCGTCTCCGGCCAGATCGACCGGGCCGAAGGACTCGAGCTCATGGCCCAGGTCCCGGAAGTCCAGGTTCTCATGCGGGAGGAGAACAGCGGCTCGTCCCCGGCCGAGGCGCTCGGGCTGGGCGACGAGCGCCTGATGGTCACCGGCATGGGCGACTACGGCGTGGTCGCCGAGATCGACATTGCCAAGGACCTCTGCGGCAACATCAGCACGGGCGCCGTCCTCCACGACGTCGACGAATCGGTGGCCGAGGAGCCGTCGTGGGCGGCAAAGGCCGCCTTCTACGAGCAGGACATGGAAGAGCGTCTCGACACAAGGATCGGGACGGCGACCGGAGACTTTGGCCGCCGTGCCGCCGGCGAGCTGGCCGCAGATGCCTTTCGCGACTACTACCAGGCCGACCTCGGCTGGGCGAACGGCGGCGGCATCCGCGCCGAAATCGCCGGCGGAGATCTCTCGCTGCGCGACCTGCACACCGTTTTTCCCTTCGGAAACCGGGCGATGCTCATCGAGGTCACCGGCGCGGAGCTGATCGAGGGCCTGAACCAGGGCGCCAATTCCAGTCCCGGCGGCTACGGGGGCTTCCCGTGGGTTTCCGGCTTCACCTACACCTACTCCGAATCGGCCCCCGCAGGCCAGCGCATTGGTGGCGTTCTCCTTCAGGACGGGACACCTCTCGATCCGGGCTCCACCTACTCCTTGGCCATCACCAACTATGTGGCAACGAACGGCGGTGACGGAGTGACGGCGTTTATGAACGCTCCGATCGTGGTATCGGCGGACGAAGGCACCGCGGACGTCAGTGCGCTGAGGGCGTATGTCGAGAAGCTCGGCACCGTGACGCCGAACGAAATCCCGAGGGCAACCGTTCTCCCGTAGCACAACGCCGGAATGTCCCGGGGGCCAGGGTTCGTGTGCGCGAAACCGGGGCCACCTCGTTCGTCCCCGCGCCGGCGGATATTGCCTCAGGCCCCGCCGTGCAATTTCAGGGACATCAGGGAACCGACCAGTTCGAATCCCAGCGAGGTGGCCAGGGCGTTGGCGGCGTCCTGGCCCTCCTTGATGCGCGCCTGCGGAATCAATCCCTCGCTCAGGGCGTCGTCCACCGCCAGCGCCGCGGCGTAGCGACCCAGTCCGTGGCCGCGCAAGTGCGGGTGCGTGAGCACCGTGGTGTCGGCCAGCAGCCCGCCTGGCGCCCAATAGCCGGCACCGGCAACGGGCTCGGAGCGCGTGTCGGAGAACAGCACGAAGCACTGGTCCCAGCCGCCGAGCTCGGTGCTCGCGGCGTCGTCGCGCGGGGTGCCTTCGCGCAGCTCCGCCAGGTCCTCCACGTCGGTGGAAACGGTGATGTTCTCCGAGTCCACGATGTCGAAGGGCGAATCGAGGTACGTCAGCGCATCGACGCCCAGCGAGCGGATCGACGGGGCCAGGCCAGAGGCATGCAACAGCCCCAGCAGCCCCCGGTCGTCGACGAAGTGCTGGTCGGCGGCCTCGCGCAGCAGCGGCAGGAATTGCTCCGGGGCGCGCACCACCTGGTGGTCGCCCAGGTGCAGCACCTCCACGCGGTCGGTGCCGATGGACGGGACGAACAGGGACACCGGTGCGCGGTCGGGTTGCAGGGCGGAGTCGGGCACGGAAAACTCGCGGGCCCAGGACAGCGCAATGATGGCACGGGTGCCAAATTCAAGATTCACGTGTTCGAGCCTAATGCAGGAGCGGGCAGCCAACGGCGTTCGGCGGCACAAACCCCCGGGGGAGGGGAGCAGGCCAAGGCGTGGCGCAGCGGATCAGCCGAAGAGGATCCGGGCCTCGTCGTAGCGGTCCTGCGGGACGCGCTTGAGGTTGTTCAGCGCTGCCTGGAACGGCACCCGGTTGATCTTGGTGCCGCGCAGCGCGACCATCGACCCCCAGGCCTCGTCGGCCACCGAATCCACCGCCGCCATGCCCAAGCGCGTGGCCAGCACCCGGTCGAAGGCGCTGGGCACCCCGCCGCGCTGGATGTGCCCGAGCACGGTGGCGCGGGTCTCTATGCCGGTGGCGTCCTCGATGAAGGGGGCCAGCTGCTCGCCGATGCCGCCGAGCCGCGGGCGGCCGAAGGCGTCCAGGCCGCGCTCGGAGAACGCCCCGTCGGCGCCCTCGGGCACAAAGCCCTCCGCCACGACCACCAGCGGGGCGCGCCCGCGCTCGTGGGCCTCGGAAACCCAGGCGTAGATCTGTTCCATGGTGGTGGACTGCTCGGGGATCAGGATCGCGTGCGCGCCGGTGGCCATGCCCGCGTGCATCGCCAGCCAGCCCACGTGCCTGCCCATGACCTCGGCGATCATGCAGCGGTGGTGGGATTCGCCGGTGGTGCGCAGCCTGTCGATGGCCTCCACGGCGATCTGGTTGGCGGTGTCGAAGCCGAAGGTGTAGTCGGTGGCGTCCAGGTCGTTGTCGATGGTCTTGGGCACCCCCACGATCTTCAGCCCGGCGTCGGTGAGCCGCTTGGCCCCGGCCAGGGTGCCCTCGCCGCCGATGGCGATCATCGCGTCCACGCCGAGGCGTTCGAGGGTGGCCTTGATGTTCGCCGCCCCGCCGTTTTCGCCCTCGAAGGCATTGGTGCGCGAGGTGCCCAGGATGGTTCCGCCCTGCTTGGAGATGCCGCGGACCGCGGTGCGGGGGAGTTCGACGACGTCCCCGTCCTTGACTCCGCGCCAGCCGTCGCGGAAGCCCACGAATTCGTGGTCGTAGGTCTTGATGCCGTTCAGGACGGCTCCGCGGATGACGGCGTTCAATCCGGGGCAGTCCCCGCCGCTGGTCATGATCCCGATGCGCATGCTCACTCAATTCTTTCGCTGCTCGACCACCGCGGCCGCGCAGTGCGGGACGGTGTTTCCTGGCTTCCGGAGCGCGACGTTGGGCTCGCCAACAACCAGTCTAGCCACGGGACACTTGTGATCGCCAACACGGTGTCCAAAGTGCTACGCGCGCCTGCACCTGCACGCACGCCGACGCCCGCCGGCCCACGAAAGGGGGCGGCGGGCGTCGGAGGCGGCGGGAACCGATCCCCGCTAGCGGACCTGGCGGATTAGCTTCTGCAGCACGATCGAATCGTCCTGCGCCGGGAGCAGCAGCCAGGCGACGAGGTAGGCGCCGATGCCCAGGACCGGCAGCAGGAAGCTGAGCAGCAACCCGATGCGCACCAAGGTGACATCCCAGCCGAACTTTTCGGAGATGCCGCCGGCGACGCCTGCGACCAGGCGCTTGGGGCCGCGGCGGAAGGGGATCGAGCGAAGGGAATTGAAAAAGGTGTCCATGGTGTCAAAGTCTTTCATGCCGGAGCCGGAAATTGGCTGTGAAACGTGTGTGCGGTGAATCGGGGTGGATCAGCGGGTGCGGCGGGCGGCCAGGATCCCGGCGACGATCAGGATGAGACCGGCGCCTCCCACCAGGGAAATGAAGAGCAACGGCGCGCTGATCTGGAAGTTCAGCAGCAGGCCAGCCAGCAAGGCAATGCCGATGGCCAGCAGGATCAGGCCGAAGACCAGGGTCCCGGTGGGGAATTGCGCGGCGGGTTCGCCGCTGCCGTGCTGTTGTTCGGTGTGCTGGCTCATGGTGCCACCTCCGCTTTCGCTACGTTGATTTCGATGCTGCTGAATGCCCCGTCGATGTCCAGGCGAAGCTCGGGGCCGCCGAGGCCCGCGTTGAGCACGGTGGAGCCGTCGCGGATTTCGGCGGTGCTGCCGTTGATGCTCAGCGAGCCGAAGGCCCCCTGGGAGTCGATGACCACCGGGATGTTGTCCGGCACCGTCAGCTCCATCGAGGAGAAGACGTTGTCCAGTTTCACGGTGGTGTCGGAGGTGATGGTCGAGTAGGAGCGCAGGTCCAGCTCCCCGGAATGGAACACGTTGGTGGTGCCGTCGCCCTCGGTGGTGGTGATGCCCATGAAGCCGTTCATCGGCCCGGAATCGCGCAGCGATCCGCCGCCCCAGAACAGGGACAAGACCAGTGCGACGATGCCGAAGCCCACCAGTGCCCCGCCGGTGCGTTGGTTCAGCGCCGCCCCGATCAAGCCCAGGGCGATGACGATCAGCGCGACGGCGAAGCCCACCGCGACGGCGTCGGCCGGCAACTCGAGCATGCCCAGGTGGGACAGGCCGGTGACCATTGCGAAGAGCAACACCGCGAGTCCCAGCACGATGGTTGCCGCGTAGCCGGGCAGCGCCTTGTGGCGTGGCGGCTTGGGGACCTTGGGCACGTGGGGTGGCAGCGGGGCCGGAGGCGGGGGCCCGAATCCGGCTGGCCCCGGGGAGGCCGGGGCCTGGGGTGATGGCATTTTCATGGTGTGCTCCTGGGTGAAGGGTCCGTATTCCCGCATGGTGCCGGGCAGCGGCGTGGTCGGTGCCCCGCTGGCGCTCCCGGCGGGATCCGCGGCGTCGTTGGCGGAGGCGTCGGCGTCGCCGGGATCAGCGGAATCCCCGGGTTCGGTGCCCGGGCCTGTGGCGGATCGGCCGTCGGTGGGTCCGGACGATGCGGGGGGCCCGGGCTGTGGCGTGCCCCCGGCGAAGCTTTCTCGTCGGGAAAAGACCAGGAAGCCGATGCCCACGATCACCAGCAGCGTCCAGAAGCCGCCGTCCCACCAGCCGAAGAGTGCCGGGGAGCTCACGGCGCCGGCGATGAAGAAGAGCAGCGCCCCGCTCATCCCGCTGCTCCAGCGCCCCGCGATGGCCTCCTGCACGTGGATCCTGCCGTCGGTTCCGGGCATCAGCGCCCAGCCGACTCCGTAGACCAGCAGCCCCAGGCCTGCGACAAAGCACAGCGCCACCATGATGCCGCGTACCAGGATGGGGGAGATGTCAAAGCGCTGGGCGACCCCGGCGCAGACGCCGCCGACCCAGTGGTCCTCGCCGCGTTGCAGTCCCAGTTCCCTTACCCAGCGGAAAAACCCGTGTTCCATTGATGCTTCTCTCATGCTTCAATCCTCGTGCCTGCCGGGGTGCCGCCGCTATGGGGGTCGCCCCTGATTGAACCCTGAGGCCAACCCCGGGAAAGGCGCCGAAGGGCGCGATTGCGGCCCGTGGCGTGCTTGGATGGACATATGAGCCAAACACCTCTCCGTCCCGCGCTGCTGCGCGGGGAGACCCGCATCATCGCAGGGGTGTGTTCCGGGGTTGCCGCCCACCTGGGCCTGAAGGCCTCCTGGGTGCGCATCGGCTTCGTGCTGGCGGCCATGCTCGCCGGCGCGGGAATCGTGCTCTACGCCTGGCTGTGGATCTTCGTGCCGAGCGCACGGGATGCGCAGCGCGATGCCGCCCGCGGCACCGGCACCCGGCGCTTTTCCCTGGCCGAGGTGCTCACCGACACCGGCGCGCCGGAGCCAGCGGACCCGCTGGGGGCCGCGCGCCAAGCCTCCCTGCGCCAGGTCCTCATCGGGATCGCACTGCTGGTGGTGGCGGCGCTCGGGGTGGCCCAGTTCCTGGGTGTCTCGATCCGCTGGGACCTGCTCTGGCCGGTGCTGGTGGTCATCGCCGGCGCTGTGCTGGCCTGGATGCAGCTGGACGAGGGCGGGCGTGCCGGGTTGCGCAGGAGCACCGGGGCCCTGGGCGCGGCGGGGCTCACCCGGCTGCTGGTGGGCGTCGGGCTGGTGGTCGCCGGGGTGCTGCTGCTCTTCAGCGGGGCCGTCGGCATCGGTTCCCTGCTCTCCGGGCTCGCGGTGGCGGTTGCCGTCATCGCCGGCCTGTTGCTGGTGCTGCTGCCCTGGGGGTTGCGCTTCTGGCGCGACTTCGTCTCCGAGCGCGCCAACCGGGTGCGGGCGGCCGAGCGCGCCGACATCGCCGCGCACCTGCACGACTCGGTGCTCCAGACCCTCGCCCTGATCCAGAAACGGGCCGAGGACCCCGCGAAGGTGCTGACCCTGGCCCGCGCCCAGGAACGCGAACTGCGCTCCTGGCTCTACGACGAGCACGAACGCAGCGAGGACGGCATCGCCGCCGCGATCCGGGCTGCCGCCGGGGAGATCGAGGAACTTTACCTGGTGTCCATCAACATGGTCGACGTCGGGGAGCACACCGGGGCACCGGGGCACGATGCGCTGCTCCAGGCCACCCGCGAGGCCATGGCCAACGCGGCCAAGCATGCAGGGGGCACCATCTCCGTGTACGTGGAGGCGGGGCCGAAGCGCATCGAGGTGTTCGTGCGCGACCGCGGCCCGGGCTTCGACCCCGCCACGGTCTCGGCGGACAGGCACGGCGTGCGCGAATCGATCATCGGGCGCATGGAACGCAACGGCGGGCACGCAGACATCAAGAGCAATGAGGAGGGCACCGAGGTGCACCTGACCATGGACGCAGAAGACGGAGAAGACAATGACTGAACCGACCACCCAGACCGCACGCACACCGGTGAGCGTGGTGGTGGTCGATGACCACGGGATCTTCCGCTCCGGGCTCAAGGCGGACCTGGACGCCCGCCTGAGAGTGGTCGGAGAGGCGGCCACGGTGGAGGACGCCATCGCCGTGGTGCATCGGGAAATGCCGGCCGTCGTGCTGCTCGACGTGCACCTGCCCGGCGGGCGCGGGGGCGGCGGCGCGGAGGTGCTGGCCGGCTGCGTGGACGTCTTCCCGCAGGTGAAGTTCCTGGCCCTGAGCGTCTCGGACTCCGCGGAGGATGTGGTCACGGTGATCCGTGCAGGGGCCCGTGGCTACGTCACCAAGTCGATCTCGGGGGCCGAGATCTCCGATGCCGTGCTGCGCGTTGCCGGCGGGGACGCCGTCTTCTCCCCGCGGCTGGCAGGGTTCGTGCTCGATGCCTTCGGCACCCAGGCCGCGATCAGCGCCGACGAGGAGCTGGACCTGCTCAGCGCCCGCGAACTGGAGGTCATGCGCCTGATCGCGCGCGGCTACAGCTACAAGGAGGTCGCCAAGGACCTGTTCATCTCGGTCAAGACCGTGGAAACCCACGTCTCCTCGGTGCTGCGCAAGCTCCAGCTCTCCAACCGGCACGAACTCACCCGCTGGGCCGTGGACCGCCGGATCCTCTAGGTCGCGCATGCCCCCCACTGCCCGCACCCGCTGCGGGCAGGCAAAAGGCCGTCGGGCGGGCCCGCACTGCGGATCCGGCCGACGGCCTTGGAATTTCTTGCCCGAAACCCCCGGCGTGGCTACGCGGCTTGGCTACTTGGCCTCGCCGAGCAGGGTGGCCAGGCGGCCCACGCCCTCGGCCAGGTCTTCATCGCCCAGCGCGTAGGACATGCGGATGTAGCCCGAGGGGCCGAACGCCTCGCCCGGAACCACCGCCACTTCCACCTGTTCCAGGATCAGCGCGGCAAGCTCGGCGCTGGTGTTGGGCACGACACCGCGGATTTCGCGGCCCAACAGCCCGCGCACATCCGAGTACGCGTAGAACGCGCCCTCGGGGACCGGGCAGTTGACGCCGTCGATGGCGTTGAGGGCCGAGACCATGGCCTTGCGGCGGCGGTCGAAGGCCGTGCGCATTTCCGCCACCGCGTCCAGCGGGCCGGAGACCGCTGCCAGGGCGGCGATCTGCGAGACGTTCGAGACGTTGGAGGTCGCGTGCGACTGCAGGTTGGTTGCTGCCTTGATGACGTCCAACGGGCCGGCCATCCATCCCACGCGCCAGCCGGTCATGGCGTAGGTCTTGGCGACGCCGTTGAGGATGATGACCTTGTCGCCCAGCTCCGGGGCGGCGGTGGCGATCGAGGTGAAGACCGCGTCATCGTAGGTGAGGTGTTCGTAGATCTCGTCGGTGATGACCCAGAGGTCCTTCGACGCGGCCCAGCGACCGATCTCGGCAACCTGCTCGGGGGAGTACACGGCACCGGTCGGGTTCGACGGGGAGACGAAGAGCAGCACCTTGGTCTTTTCGGTGAGCGCTGCCTCAAGCTGGTCGATGGTGACCTTGTAGCCCTGCTCGGGGCCGGCGAAGACCTCCACCGGCACACCGCCAGCCAAACGGATGGCTTCCGGGTAAGTGGTCCAGTACGGGGCCGGGACGATGACTTCGTCTCCCGGATCCAGCAGGGTGGCAAACGCGTTGTACACGGCCTGCTTGCCGCCGTTGGTGACCATGACCTGGGAGGCGTCGAGGCTGTAGCCCGAATCGCGCATGGTCTTCTCGGCGATGGCCGTGCGCAGCTCCGGCAGGCCGGCCGCGGGGGAGTAGCGGTGGTACTTGGGGTTTCGGGCAGCGGCAACCGCAGCCTCAACGATGTAGTCGGGGGTGGGGAAGTCCGGCTCGCCGGCGCCAAAGCCGATGACGGGACGCCCCGCCGCCTTCAGGGCCTTGGCCTTGCCGTCTACGGCCAGAGTGGCGGATTCTGCGATGGACCCGATACGTCGGGAAATGCGTGCCATGTCGTCGCTTCCTGGAAAGGGAGGTGTGGGTGAACGTATGATCCAAGCCTAGTCGGCGCGGTAGTGGGAGAACGATTATTTGTTGACACGCCGCCGTAGTGTGAAGTTCCCCCCTCGCTTCGCGGCCGCCGGCCGGTGGCGTGCTACTGCCCGGGCTCGCGGCCGTAGCGGTTCAGGAGCAGTTCCCTGGCCTGTTCAGCCTCGGGGTCCGCGTCCTCCTGCTGCTGGTGGCGTACCTGGTGCAGTTGGAAGTAGGCGGCCGCCCCCAGGAAGAGCACAGGAGTGGCGGCGAAGGGCAGGAAAAGGACCCCTGTGAAATCGATCAGCCCGAACTTCGCCCAGCCGGCCAGGACCAACAGGCTGGTGCCCACCCACATCAGCAGGTTCGTGCCCAGGCGCATCGACCAGAAGACCAGCCCGATGCCGAGGTACCAGGACAGGGGCAGTGCAGACCACATGGTGAGGATGCCCACGAGAATCCCCAGGAGCAAGTGCAGCAACAAGTGGGCGGAAAGATCCTTCCGTCCGCGCAGGCACAGCCAGGTACCGATGACTATCAACACCGGGACGCCAGCCAACAGGACCTGGGGCAGAATCCCGGCGGCAGGTGTATAGCGCGAGATGGCGCGCAGGATGGCATCGAGCACCGAGCCGCCGGCAAAGACCAGCAGGACCAGGGCGCTTGCATGGCCGGGGCCGGTGCGTCGGGGTGTCAGGGGGAACATGAACCCCAACCTAGCAGTCGCATTCGGTGGCCAAATGACAGGCGAAACGGCACCCGGGGCCCCCGGTTCGACAATCGGCACATTCTTTGCGTAGACTTGTTCCTCGGTGTTGGAAAACATCTGGATCACCAAGTCCGCAAAGGATTTGCTGTTCCGCGAGCATTACGCTCGAAGGGTAGTGGCGCAATTGGTAGCGCAGCGGTCTCCAAAACCGCAGGTTGCAGGTTCGAGTCCTGTCTGCCCTGCGCAGTGGCAATCATCTACGGTTGCTCGGCGAATATTCACGTCACGGTGTGTTGTGGTCGATATGGCTGCGGCACACCGTGATTGTTTCATGTGGGATAATCTGAAACGAGGAATCGGTGACCGAAACGACTGCAAACGATTCGCACGGCGCTGGGCACAACAAGAAGCCGTCGAAAGCCGGTTTCTTCGCGGGAATGGCCCTCTTCTTCCGTCAGATGATTTCCGAACTGAAGAAGGTCGTCACCCCGACCCGCAGCGAGCTGGTCAACTACACCTTGGTAGTCATCGGCTTTGTGGTGTTCATGATGCTGATCATTTCCGCTCTGGACTTCGTCTTCGGCAATGGATCAATTCTTATCTTCACCAATTCGCCCGAACAGTAACACGGGACCATTCGCCCCATATTTCTGGTGAACCAGTAACAGAAAGCAGGAACCGCAGTGTCCGAGCAGGAACTCGAACCGCAGGCCACCGAAGTAATCGAAGGCCAAGCAGTAGAGGCTGATACCGATCAGGTGTCGGCCGATTCCGTCGTTTCCGAGGACGCCGAGCAGGCTCCCGAGGTTTCCGAGGACGCCGTCCAGGCAACCGAGGATGCCGATCAGGATTCCGCAGCCGAGGAAACCCCGGCCGTGGATCCCATTGAAGAATTCCGCACCAAGCTTCGCCGCCAGCCCGGCGACTGGTACGTCATCCACTCGTACGCCGGTTACGAAAACCGCGTCAAGGTGAACCTCGAGACCCGCATCCAGACCCTGGGCATGGAGGAATTCATTTATGAAATCCAGGTCCCGATGGAAGAGGTCGTGGAGATCAAGAACACCACGCGCAAGATTGTGCGTCGCGTTCGAATTCCCGGCTACGTCTTGGTCCGCATGGAACTGACTGACGCTTCCTGGGGTGCGGTTCGCCACACTCCCGGCGTCACCGGCTTCGTCGGCAACGCCCACGATCCAGTGCCGCTGCGTCTCGAGGAAGTCTTCTCGATGCTCGAGCACACGATCGTCACCGAAGAAGAGGGCGAGCACAACAAGCCCGGCCGCGCCCCGATCACCGAGGTCCACGTTGACTTCGAGGTCGGCGAATCGGTCATCGTCAACGACGGCCCGTTCGAGACGTTGCCGGCAACGATCAGCGAGATCAAGCTGGAGTCCTCCACCTTGGTCGTCCTGGTCTCGATCTTCGAGCGCGAGACCCCGGTGACCCTGTCGTTCAGCCAGGTCACCAAGATCCAGTAACATTAAAGACTTCGTGCCTTCCCGGTTTGCTTTACCGGGAAACGGCATGACTCGGCCGCCGCGCCACGGCGGTCAACCCCCCGAGGCACGCTCCTGTGCAGCGGGGCAACGCAAAAGAAGAAGGACCCGACATGGCCCCCAAGAAAAAGGTCACCGGACTCATCAAGCTGCAGATCCAGGCAGGCGCCGCCAACCCGGCACCTCCGATCGGCCCGGCGCTTGGTCAGCACGGCGTCAACATCATGGAATTCTGCAAGGCGTACAACGCCGCCACCGAGTCGCAGCGCGGCAACGTGGTTCCGGTTGAAATTACTGTCTACGAAGACCGTTCCTTCACCTTCATCACCAAGACCCCGCCGGCAGCAGAGCTCATCAAGAAGGCTGCAGGCGTGCCCAAGGGTTCCGCTACCCCGCACACCGTCAAGGTTGCCAAGCTGACCCAGGCACAGGTTGAAGAGATCGCCACCGTGAAGATGGAAGACCTCAACGCCAACGACATCAAGGCTGCTGCCTTGATCATCGCCGGCACCGCCCGCTCCATGGGCATCACCGTAGAAGGCTAATTCCGCCTTCCACACCCGCGCACCTGGAAACCCAGGAACGCACCCCCAAAACAACCAAGTCGATGCGGAACCAGCCGGATGAACCCGGTGCACCGCATTGCAAGTGGCAGGGTCGCGCGCGACCCATACATGACCACGACTGCATAAGGAGAAAAAGCAGATGGCAAAGCGCAGTAAAGCATTCGTAGCCGCCGCGGCGAAGATCGAAGAAGACAAGTTCTACGCTCCGGCCGAGGCTGTTGCCCTCGCCAAGGAGATCGCCTTCTCGAAGGCCGACGAGACCGTTGAGGTTGCCTTCCGCTTGGGCGTTGACCCTCGCAAGGCAGACCAGATGGTTCGCGGCACCGTGATCCTTCCCCACGGCACCGGCAAGACCGCCCGCGTCCTCGTGTTCGCCAATGGCGACAAGGCAGAAGCTGCAATCGCAGCCGGCGCCGACTTCGTTGGCTCGGACGACCTGATCGCCAAGATCGCCGGCGGCTGGACCGACTTCGACGCAGCAGTGGCCACCCCTGACCTCATGGGCAAGGTTGGCCGTTTGGGTAAGGTCCTGGGTCCCCGTAACCTGATGCCGAACCCGAAGACCGGTACCGTGACCATGGATGTCGCCAAGGCCGTCAACGAGATCAAGGGCGGCAAGATCGACTTCCGCGTCGACAAGCACTCGAACCTGCACTTCATCATCGGCAAGGTTTCCTTCGATGCCCAGAAGCTTGCAGAGAACTACGCAGCAGCACTGGACGAGGTTCTTCGTTTGAAGCCTTCCTCCTCCAAGGGCCGCTACATCACCAAGGCCACCGTGGCCACCTCCTTCGGCCCGGGCGTCCCGGTCGATGCGAACGTGACCCGCGTGCTTGCCGAGGCCTAATAGCGCCTCCGCGTTCCGGACCCGGTACCGCCCCCCACGGGGGACTGGTGCCGGGTCCGGTCGTTTAACCGGCGGGACGGCCGTATCCGGATGGCGCGAAGCATTCCCGGTGCCCATATGGACACCGGTGCCGATGGGGCGGCTCCCGGACGGACCAAGGTCCTGGATCGAACAAACCGGGCACTCGCGACCGGGCGGGGGATCGGTTGGACCGGGGGCGACGGCAGGGCCCACGCACCCCCATGACCCGCTTCATGCGCGAACGACTGATGGCATGCTGCTGGGCGATCGAGCGTCTTTACGCGTTGTCGCCTGACAGGGCCAGAATCCAAGGGGGATCCCGGCACGCGGCGTCGATGTCCTGCCGCATGGCCGGCGGCGCGGCGCCAGGATTGCGGATGCGGTTCCGGGGCAACACGACAGGCACGTCGGGAACTATCGGCGGTTTGGCCGAAGTCACGAAAATATCCAAAAATAGGAGTTGTGGGTCGCCACATTCCTGATATGGTTAACTCGTCGCGACTTGATCGTGACCAGGTGACTCAGTCACCACACGCTTTATGGCGGAGACCCCAAGCCCCGCCCGAGCGTGTAATTGCAGCAATGCGTTCCCCCAAGTTGCATTGCTGCGTAGACGGGCCCCTCCCTTCCGCTATCCCCCAAGTTGCGGAACCCGAGGGGCCCGTCGTCTATCTTCAGCAAGTGCTCACCTTGGTTCCCGGGGAGTTGCGGAGAACACTCCACCTCGATTTGGAGACCGTGGCACCACGCTGTTAGGCTTGGAATACCGAAGACCGTCGGTCGAGGATTGCTGTTTATGCGGTAAGACTCCGAAAGTCCCACAAAGGACGACCTGCGCAGGTGAACGAAGTGAATTTGCCGCAATTTTGCGTCCTTTCCGCCCCGTGCATCTGCATGGGGCGTTTTTTATGTCAGTACTCCTGACCGGGTCAGATCGACTGGTATCAGATCTATACCCCGGAAGGAGTGTTATGGCAACGCCGACTAAGGTTTCCGCAGTTGAGGAAATCACCGCCGACTTCAAGGAGTCGACCGCCGCTGTCCTGACCGAATACCGTGGGCTTACTGTTGCGCAGCTCAAGCAGCTTCGCCGTTCACTTGGTGCAGATACCAAGTACGCGGTAGTGAAGAACACCTTGACTGGTATCGCAGCAAAGGAAGCCGGCATCGAAGCATTCGAAGGCCAGCTTGCTGGCCCGACTGCAATCGCCTTTATCAAGGGTGATGCAATCGCTGCCGCTAAGAGCCTCACGGATTTTGCTAAGGACAACAAGCAGCTCATCATCAAGACCGGTTACTTCGAGGGCAAGGCCCTTGACGCAACCGAGGTTGCCGCTCTGGCAGCACTTGAATCGCGTGAGTTCCAGCTGGCACGTGTTGCCGGTGTGCTGCTGGCTCCGGCTTCCGCCGCTGTCCGCACCATCGAAGCACTGCGCGCAAAGCTCGAAGAAGCAAACGGTGGCGCTGCTGAAGCACCTGCCGAGGCCGAGGCACCTGCTGCCGAAGCCGCCACCGAAGAAGCCTAAGCTTTCTTCAACCCCTCACTCAAGTAACTTGCGGCACATATGTGCCGCCGACGGAAAGGCTGCCCACCATGGCTAAGCTGTCCACCGAAGAGCTCTTGGAAGCCTTCAAGGAAATGACCATCATCGAGCTCTCCGAGTTCGTCAAGACCTTCGAGGAGACCTTCGAGGTCTCCGCAGCAGCTGTTGCAGTTGCTGGCCCGGCCGCCGGTGGCGCCGCTGAGGCCGAAGAGCAGACCGAATTCGACGTTATCCTCGAAGCTGCTGGCGACAAGAAGATCGCGGTTATCAAGGAAGTTCGTGCCTTGACTTCGCTGGGTCTGAAGGAAGCCAAGGAGGTCGTTGACTCGGCTCCGAAGGCCGTCCTCGAGGGCGCAACCAAGGAAGCTGCAGAGAAGGCAAAGGAGGCCCTGGAGGCCGCCGGCGCTCGCGTTACTGTCAAGTAACTCTTCGCTTCATTGCCTCTGGCCCGCAGACCTTTTTGGTCTTGCGGGCCAGAGGTCTTTAACCCACCGATTGGCGTGGGAAAAAGCTTATGGCTTGCCCCGGTTTTGAGTGACCCTTACCACTTGGGGCTGCTTTGCTTTTGTTGTTTGCTATCGTAGATAACAGATAGGTAACGAACTGGGCCAAGAGTTAGGGAGAGCATCGATGGCGGGGAACACAACGGCGCTCCTCAGTGCCCCGGCGGCATCGCCCCTCAGCCAAACCGCCGATGCCACGACGAAAAGCGCGCAGAAACCACCCCGGCTGGCGCTGCTGGACGGCCTGCGTTTCGCGGCCGCCGTCCTGGTGGTCCTGTTTCACTACACCGCTTGGCACCACGGTTTTTGGGGCACCGCCGAAGCCAAGGACGCCTGGCCTGTCCTGTCGAAGGTCACCGTCTATGGCAACATGGGCGTGCAATTGTTCTTCATCATCAGTGGATTTGTCATCCTGCTGTCCGCCTACGGCAAGGGTGCCGGGCGGTTTGTCGGATCGCGTGTGGGCCGGTTGTACCCGGCCTATTGGTTTGCGGTGTTGGTCACCGGATTCCTGGTGATCGTCATGTGGCCCCAGGTGGGTTCGGGCCTTGGTGGCAAGGAATTGACGGCGAACCTCACGATGTTCCATCCGCTCATGGGATTGCGGCACATCGATGGCGTCTACTGGACGTTGTGGGTCGAGATGCGCTTCTACCTGCTCATCCTCGCGTTGATAATCCTGCGCCTGCTGACCATCCGCAGCATGACCATCCTTGCGGTGGTCTGGCCTGTGCTCGGCCTCGCGGCGCAACTCATGAACCGAGAGGCCGCCGCCGAGAACCTCATGAGCGATTATGCGGCCCTCTTTTCCGGCGGGATCGTCTTGTTCTTGATCTATCGCTTCGGGCACAGCATCGTGCGCTGGTCGGTGCTGGCGTTGAACGTGGGAATCGCCGCCTACTTCACCGGTATCAAGGGTCCCGCCGAAGCCCTGGAACTGGTTGGCTATGTGGTCCCGGCCTGGCATTACTGGCTCATCATCGTGGGACTATTTGCCGCCGTGGCGCTGCTTTCGCTCACGCGCCTGGGCAATGTGCAGTGGAAGTTCCTGGGAATCCTTGGCGCCCTGACCTACCCGGTCTATCTTCTGCATCAGGTATGGGGCTGGTGGCTGATTGACCACTTCGCTCCCGTGCTGGGCCAATACGTGACGCTGCCGCTGGTCATAGGCATCGTCTTCACTGTCGCTTTCCTGGTCCACCGTTTCATCGAGCGGCCTTCTGCCAAGCCGTTGGCGGCGGCCACCACCCGGGGACTTGGCTACCTCGGCGGCCGTCTCGCTCCTAGGAAGAAGGTCGCGACTCCGGCTCCGGGTCGCTGATGTCCGCCACTGTGGCATCCAGCGCGGCAATCAAGGCCGTCGAATCCACAAAGGCCGAATGCCCGTGTGCGCCGGCACCAATGCAGATCCTCCCCGGTTCCATCCCCAAATCGGCGTAAACCGGCCACGGCGTGCTTGACCCGAGCGGGGTGATGGTGCCCCGCTCGTAGCCCGTTGCCGCGAAGGCAACGTCGGAGTGCGGCATGGACAACTTGTTCACGCCCAGCAGGGAACGCAGCTTGGGCCAGGAAATGACCCTGTCTCCGGGAATCAGGGCGAAGAAGAAAGATCCGTCCTTGTGCTTCACCACGAGGGACTTGATGATTTCGCGCGGTTCGACGCCCAACAGGCCAGCCGCCTCGGCCAGGCTCCGGGCCGGCGGACGGGAAACGACTTGGACATCCAGGCCGCGCTTGGCGGCGTCCTGCTGCATGCGCGCCACTCCCGCCGGAACCTGCTCTGCCACGGTCCTAGGCCTCCCTGCTCAACAGCAGGGCATCGCCTTGGCCTCCGCCGCCGCAGAGGCTGACGGCGGTCTTGCCCGAACCGCGGCGCTTCAGCTCCATGGCCGCGGTCAGGGCCAGGCGCGCCCCGGAGGCGCCGATGGGGTGCCCCAGGGCAATCGCGCCGCCGTGGATGTTGGTCTTGTCCAGGGGGTATCCAAGGTCCTTTAGCGACTGGCATGCCACGGCACCGAACGCCTCGTTGATCTCGATGAAGTCGAGGTCCGAGGTCGCCCATCCCTGCTTCTTCAAGGCCGCGGTGATCGAATTCGACGGCTGGGAATGCAACGAGTTGTCGGGACCGGCGACCTGGCCAGCGGCGCCGATGGTCGCCAGGATCTCGAGGTTGCGGGACCGGGCGTACTCCCGCGAGGTGACGATGACGGCAGCGGCTCCGTCGGACAGGGGAGAGGAGTTTCCGGCGGTGATGGTGCCGTCCTTGGCGAAGGCCGGGCGCAACCCGGCCAGCGTCTCGATCGTCGTGTTCGGGCGGACGCCCTCGTCGGTGTCGACCACCAAGGTAGCTCCCTTGCGCTGCGGGATGCTGACCGGAACGATTTCTTCGGCAAAGACACCTGAGCCGATGGCAGCGGCGGCCCGCTGGTGCGAGGCCGCAGCCACCTCGTCCTGCTGGGTGCGGGTCAGGCCCAGGACGGTGTTCTTGGCCTCGGTGCTCATGCCCATCGAGTTGCCGTCAAAGGCGTCGGTCAGTCCGTCGTGGGCGACGGAGTCGATGGCCGAGATGTTTCCGTAGGTCCAGCCCTGGCGCGAACCCGGCAGCAGGTGCGGCGTCTGCGACATGGATTCCTGGCCTCCGGCAACCACCACGTCGGCGTCGCCGACGCGGATCAACCGGGCGGCGTCGGTGATGGCGGCAAGCCCGGAGAGGCAGACCTTGTTCAACGTGGTCGCATTGACGTCCCAGCCGATCCCGGCGGCAATGGCGCTTTGGCGCGCAGGGTTCTGCCCGCAGCCGGCCTGGACCACGTGGCCCATGATCACTGCCTGCACCTCGGTTGCGGGGATCCCGGAGCGCTCCAGTGCACCACGGATGGCTGCCGCCCCCAGTTCGACGGCACTGAGGCTGGAAAGCTGGCCGTTGAGCCGGCCAAAGGGTGTGCGGGCGCCGGCGACCAGCACGGCGTCTCGTGGTGAGGACATGATCGGAATCTCGCTTTCGGGTAGTACCGGGATTAAGTACTTACCTCTAGGCTAGCGCGCTGTGGTTTGCGCCACAGGACTTCCATCCAATGGTGACGGAACTCTCATCCTATTCCCGGCCTGGGGTGCCGGGTTGCACGCGGGCCGCTGGACATGGTAAGTCCCATGGTGTAACGTGGAACTTTGCGTCTTCTCTTTTCATCTCCGGCCTTCATATAGCGGTGGGCCTGCTCAGCGGTGCTGTGATCAGTGAAACTCTTCACAGAGAGACGACGCCGGAAACCTGACGGTCTGTGGAAGGATCCATCTTGGTCGCCTCGAGCACCTCTAACAACCAAACCGCTAGTTCGGCCCGCAGCGCGGAATATGCTGGCCGACTTTCTTTTGCAAAGATTCACGAACCACTTGACGTCCCCAACCTGCTGGCGCTGCAGACCGAGAGCTTTGACTGGCTCATCGGCAACGAGCGCTGGAAGAACCGTCTGGCGTACGCCCAGACCATTGGTGACACCAGTGTAGCCAGCATCTCTGGCCTGGCCGAGATCTTTGAAGAGATCTCCCCGATTGAAGACTTCCAGGAGACCATGTCCCTGAGCTTCTCGGAGCCGGAGTTCGCTGATCCGAAGTACACCATGGCCGAGTGCAAGGACCGCGACGCCACGTACGCCGCTCCGCTGTACGTCAAGGCCGAGTTCATGAACAACAACACGGGCGAAATCAAGCAGCAGACCGTGTTCATGGGCGACTTCCCGCTGATGACCGACAAGGGTACCTTCATCATCAACGGCACCGAGCGTGTCGTGGTGTCCCAGCTGGTTCGTTCCCCGGGCGCCTACTTTGAGCGCACCCCGGACAAGACCAGTGACAAGGACATCTTCACCGCGAAGATCATCCCGTCGCGTGGTGCCTGGTTCGAACTCGAAATCGACAAGCGCGACCAGGTCGGCGTCCGCCTCGACCGCAAGCGCAAGCAGTCGGTCACCGTCCTGCTCAAGGCCCTCGGCTGGACCGAAGGCCGCATCCTGGAAGAGTTCGGACAGTACGACTCGATCCGCGCGACCCTGGAGAAGGACACCACCGATACCCAGGAAGAAGCCCTCCTGGATATCTACCGCAAGCTTCGCCCGGGCGAGCCGCCGACGGTCGATGCAGCACAGGCGTTGCTCAAGAACCTCTACTTCGAGGCGAAGCGCTACGACCTGGCCAAGGTTGGTCGTTACAAGATCAACCGCAAGCTCGGTGTCGACACCCCGCTGAACAGCCCCGACGCCTCGGTCCTGAACATCGACGACATCGTCGCGATGATCAAGTTCCTGGTCGCGCTGCACGCCGGCGAGAAGACCACCCCGGGCATCCGCGACGGCAAGCCCGTCGACCTGACCGTGAGCATCGATGACATCGACCACTTCGGCAACCGTCGCATCCGCGCCGTTGGCGAATTGATCGAGAACCAGGTCCGCACGGGCCTGTCCCGCATGGAGCGCGTCGTTCGCGAACGCATGACCACGCAGGACGTCGAGGCGATCACCCCGCAGACGCTGATCAACATCCGTCCGGTTGTTGCGGCGATCAAGGAGTTCTTCGGAACCTCCCAGCTCTCGCAGTTTATGGACCAGAACAACCCGCTGGCCGGTTTGACGCACAAGCGTCGTCTCTCCGCGCTGGGCCCGGGCGGTCTGTCCCGTGACCGTGCAGGCATGGAAGTCCGAGACGTCCACCCGTCCCACTACGGACGCATGTGCCCGATTGAAACCCCTGAAGGCCCGAACATTGGCCTGATCGGTTCGTTGGCGACCTATGGCCGCATCAACGCCTTCGGCTTCATCGAAACCCCGTACCGCCAGGTCGTCGATGGCCGGGTCACCGGCCAGATCGACTACTTGACGGCCGACGACGAGCTCGATTCCTTCATCGCACAGGCCAACGCGCCGCTGGGCGAAGACGGAAGCTTCCTCGAAGAAGGCGTCCTGGTCCGTGAAAAGGGCGGTGGAGGCGAGCCTGTCATCGTCGAGCCGTCCGAGATCGAGTACATGGACGTTTCCCCGCGGCAGATGGTGTCGGTGGCAACCGCCCTGATTCCGTTCCTCGAGCACGACGACGCCAACCGCGCACTGATGGGCGCCAACATGCAGCGCCAGGCCGTGCCGCTGCTGGCCTCCGAGTCCCCGCTCGTTGGTACCGGCATGGAGAAGTTCGCAGCCGTGGATGCCGGCGATTCCGTCGTTGCCACCACCGGCGGCGTCGTCTCCGAGGTCTCGGCCGACCTGGTCACCGTCATGAACGACGACGGCACCGAGGCCGCCTACCCGATCATGAAGTTTGCACGCTCCAACCAGGGCAACGCATACAACCAGCGCGTGATGGTGTCCGAAGGCGACCGGGTTGACTACAACTCGATCATCGCCGACGGCCCGTCCACCGACAAGGGCGAGCTCGCCCTGGGCAAGAACCTCCTCGTGGCGTTCATGTCCTGGGAAGGCCACAACTTCGAGGATGCAATCATCCTCTCCCAGCGCATGGTCTCCGACGATGTGCTGACCTCGATCCACATCGAGGAGCACGAAGTCGACGCCCGCGACACCAAGCTTGGTGCCGAGGAGATCACCCGGGACATCCCGAACGTCTCCGAGGAAATCCTGGCGCAGCTCGACGAGCGCGGCATCATCCACATCGGTGCCGAGGTCGAAGCCGGCGACATCCTCGTCGGCCGTGTCACGCCCAAGGGCGAGACCGAGCTGACCCCGGAAGAGCGCCTGCTGCGCGCCATCTTCGGTGAGAAGTCCCGCGAAGTGCGCGACACCTCCCTGAAGGTTCCGCACGGCGAGTCCGGCGTGGTCATCGGCGTGCGCATCTTCGATCGCGACAACGACGACGACCTGCCCCCGGGCGTCAACCAGCTGGTCCGCGTTTACGTGGCCCAGAAGCGCAAGATCACCAACGGTGACAAGCTCGCTGGCCGCCACGGCAACAAGGGCGTCATCTCCAAGATCCTGCCGATCGAGGACATGCCGTTCCTGGAAGACGGAACCGCCGTCGACATCGTCCTGAACCCGCTGGGTGTTCCGGGCCGAATGAACGTCGGACAGGTCCTGGAAATCCACCTGGCCTGGGCCGCGAAGCAGGGCTGGAAGATCGAGGGCGAGCCCGAGTGGGTCAAGAACCTGCCGGCCCTCCCGCGTGAAATGGGATCCACCAAGGTTTCCAGCCCCGTCTTCGACGGTGCGTCGGAGGACGAAATCCGCGGGCTGCTCGACCACACCGCCGTGACCCGCGACGGCGTCCGCCTGATCGGCAACTCCGGCAAGGCCCGTCTGTTCGACGGCCGCTCCGGCGAGCCGTTCCCGGATCCGGTGTCCGTGGGCTACATGTACATCTTGAAGCTCCACCACCTGGTGGACGACAAGATCCACGCCCGTTCGACCGGTCCGTACTCCATGATCACCCAGCAGCCGCTGGGTGGTAAGGCACAGTTCGGTGGCCAGCGCTTTGGTGAGATGGAAGTGTGGGCCCTGGAGGCCTACGGTGCCGCATACACCTTGCAGGAACTGCTCACGATCAAGTCCGATGACATCCACGGTCGCGTGAAGGTCTACGAGGCAATCGTCAAGGGCGAGAACATCCCGGAACCAGGTGTCCCGGAATCGTTCAAGGTCCTGATCAAGGAAATGCAGTCGTTGTGCTTGAACGTCGAGGTCCTCGGAACCGACGGCCAAACCATCGAAATGCGAGACTCGGACGAAGAAGTCTTCCGGGCCGCGGAAGAACTCGGCATCGACCTTTCCCGGTCGGAGCCGAACTCCGTCGAAGAGGTCTAGTTCCAACCCGTGTTCGCGGGTCGGGGGAGTGCGGGGGCCAAGTGCCCCCGGCATTCCCCGGCCCGGAGCACCAAGGAACTGGATTTCTTCCAGACCCAACGGTGAGCGCGGATCCGCACCGGATCCGCGAACACCTCACCACATTAGACTTCAGAGAACTTAGAAGAGAGATAAGGACCATATGTCCAGCGAATCCTCATTCGGCCTCATGCGCATCGGCCTGGCAACTGCGGAAGAGATCCGCGGGTGGAGCTACGGCGAGGTAAAGAAGCCCGAAACCATCAACTACCGCACCCTCAAGCCGGAGAAGGACGGTCTTTTCTGCGAAAAGATCTTCGGTCCGACCCGTGACTGGGAGTGCAACTGCGGCAAGTACAAGCGCGTGCGTTTCAAGGGCATCATTTGCGAACGCTGTGGCGTCGAAGTCACCCGTGCCAAGGTCCGTCGCGAGCGCATGGGCCACATCGAGCTCGCCGCTCCGGTGACCCACATCTGGTACTTCAAGGGCGTTCCCTCGCGCTTGGGCTACCTGCTTGACCTGGCCCCGAAGGATCTTGAGAAGATCATTTACTTCGCGGCCTACATGGTCACCGCCGTTGATGAAGAGCGCCGCCACGCCGAACTGCCGAACCTCCAGGCCCAGCATGACCTGGAACGCAAGCAGCTGGTTGACACCCGCGACTCCGACATCGCCGCCATTGCCCGCGACCTCGAGGACCAGCTTGCTGCCCTCGAAGCCGACGGTGCCAAGGCAGCGGAGAAGAAGAAGGCCCGCGACCTGGCCGACAAGACCATGGCACAGGTGCGTAAGCGCGCCGATGCCGACATCGAGCGTCTTGACCAGGTCTGGGACCGCTTCAAGAACCTCAAGGTCGCCGACCTCGAGGGAGACGAGGGCCTGTTCCGCTCGCTGCGCGAGCGCTACGGACTGTACTTCGAAGGCTCCATGGGCGCCGAAGCCATCAAGAAGCGCCTCGAGGGCTTCGACATGGAAGCAGAAGCCGAGATCCTTCGCGAGATCATCGAGAACGGCAAGGGCCAGCGCAAGACCCGCGCCTTGAAGCGTCTCAAGGTCGTCAACGCGTTCCTGACCACCACCAACTCCCCGTTGGGCATGGTCCTGGACGCCGTTCCGGTGATCCCGCCGGAGCTTCGCCCGATGGTGCAGCTGGACGGTGGCCGCTTTGCGACCTCCGACCTCAACGACCTGTACCGCCGCGTGATCAACCGCAACAACCGCCTCAAGCGCTTGTTGGACCTCGGCGCGCCGGAAATCATCGTGAACAACGAAAAGCGCATGCTGCAGGAAGCTGTGGACTCGCTCTTCGACAACGGCCGTCGCGGCCGTCCGGTGACCGGTCCGGGTAACCGCCCGCTGAAGTCCCTGAGCGACATGCTCAAGGGCAAGCAGGGTCGTTTCCGCCAGAACCTCCTCGGCAAGCGCGTCGACTACTCGGGCCGTTCGGTCATCGTGGTCGGCCCGCAGCTGAAGCTGCACCAGTGTGGTCTGCCCAAGCAGATGGCCCTGGAACTCTTCAAGCCGTTCGTGATGAAGCGCCTGGTTGACCTCAACCACGCACAGAACATCAAGAGCGCCAAGCGCATGGTCGAGCGTTACCGTCCGCAGGTCTGGGACGTTCTCGAAGAGATCATCACCGAGCACCCGGTGCTGCTGAACCGTGCACCTACCCTGCACCGTTTGGGCATCCAGGCGTTCGAACCGCAGCTGGTTGAAGGCAAGGCCCTTCAGCTTCACCCGTTGGTTTGTGCCGCGTTCAACGCCGACTTCGACGGTGACCAGATGGCAGTTCACCTGCCGCTGAGCCCCGAAGCCCAGGCCGAGGCCCGGATCTTGATGCTCTCGAGCAACAACATCCTCAAGCCTTCGGATGGCCGCCCGGTTGCCCTGCCTTCGCAGGATATGATCATCGGCCTGCACCACCTGACCACCAAGCGCCTGGACGAGAAGGGCGCCGGTCGTGCGTTCTCCTCGACCTCCGAGGCGATCATGGCCATGGACCGCGGCGAACTGCACCTGAACTCGCCGGTCAAGATCCGCGTTTCGGGCTTCGTTCCGTCCGCGGAGCAGTCGGCTCCGGAAGGCTGGGTCGAGGGCACCGATGCGCTCATCGAAACCTCGCTGGGCCAGGTCCTCTTCAACGAGACGCTGCCCGTGGACTACCCATGGGTTGAGCGTGTCGCAGGCAAGGACGCTCTCTCCGAGATCGTCAATGACCTGGCCGAGCGCTACCCGAAGGTCGTCACCGCGGCAACGCTGGACAACCTCAAGGATGCAGGCTTCAAGTGGGCCACCCGCTCGGGTGTCACCGTGGCCATCTCCGACATCACCTCGAACATGGACAAGGCAGCCATCCTTGCTCCGTACGAAGTGAAGGCAACCCGCGTGCAGTCGCAGTACGACAAGGGCCTGATCGCGGACTCCGAGCGCCGCCAGGACCTGATCGACATCTGGACCAAGGCGACCGACGAGGTTGCCGAGGCCATGCGCGCCGGCATGGAAGAGCTGAACACCATTAACCGAATGGTGACCTCAAAGGCTCGTGGTAACTGGCTGCAGCTTCGCCAGATTGCCGGTATCCGTGGTCTGGTGTCCAACCCTAAGGGCGAGATCATCCCGCGTCCGATCAAGTCTTCCTACCGCGAAGGCCTGTCGGTTCTCGAGTACTTCATCGCCACCCACGGTGCCCGTAAGGGTCTGGCCGATACCGCGCTGAAGACCGCCAACTCGGGTTACCTGACCCGTCGTCTGGTGGACGTCTCGCAGGATGTCATCGTGCGCGAACTCGACTGCGGCACCAGCCGCGGCCTGAACGTGCCGATTGCATACACCGATGAGATCGGCACCGTGCGCATGCACGAAACCGTCGAGAACTCCGCCTACACCCGTACGTTGGCCACCGATGTGACCAACGCTGAGGGCAAGGTGCTCGCCGAGGGCGGCTCGGACGTGGGCGACGTGCTCATCGACGAACTGTTCGCAGCCGGTGTCACCGACATCAAGGTCCGCTCCGTGCTGACCTGCGAGTCGGCCGTCGGAACCTGTGCACTTTGCTACGGCCGTTCGCTGGCCAGCGGCAAGACCGTGGACATCGGTGAGGCAGTGGGCATTATTGCCGCACAGTCCATTGGCGAGCCCGGTACCCAGCTGACCATGCGTACCTTCCACACCGGTGGTGCTGCTTCCGCGGAAGATATCACCCAGGGTCTGCCGCGTATCCAGGAGCTCTTCGAGGCACGTACCCCCAAGGGTGTTGCCCCGATCTCTGAGGTTGCCGGCCGCGTCACGATCGAGGACAGCGAGAAGCAGCTTCGCGTTGTCATCACCCCGGACAACGGCGACGAAGAAATCGCCTACCCGGTGTTGCGTCGTGCACGTCTGTTGGTTGTCGAGGGCGAGTCCGTCGCCGTTGGCCAGCAGCTGGTTGCAGGTGCGATCGACCCGAAGCAGGTTCTGCGAGTTCTTGGCCCGCGTGAGGCACAGAAGTTCCTCGTCCGCGAAGTCCAGGAGGTCTACCAGTCCCAGGGTGTTGGTATCCACGACAAGCACGTGGAAGTCATCGTTCGCCAGATGCTTCGCCGCATCACCGTCATCGAGTCGGGCGACACCGACTTGCTGCCGGGCGAGCTTGCTGACAAGGCACGCTTCCAGTCGGAGAACCGCAAGGCCGTCTCCGAGGGCAAGCGTCCGGCATCGGGCCGTGACGAGCTGATGGGTATCACCAAGGCTTCCTTGGCTACCGATTCCTGGCTCTCGGCCGCGTCCTTCCAGGAGACCACTCGTGTCCTGACCCAGGCCGCGATGGAAGGCAAGTCCGATCCATTGCTCGGCCTGAAGGAAAACGTGATCATCGGTAAGCTGATCCCGGCCGGCACCGGCCTGGACCGCTACACCCAGGTGAACGTGGAACCGACCGAGGCAGCGAAGGCTTCGCTGTTCACCGGACAGTCCGCCTTCTCCACCGGCATGGACTACGACGGTCTGGAGCCGGGCCTCAGCCCGGAGTTCCACGCCATCGCCATGGATGACTACGATCTCGGCAACGATTTCCGCTAAGGCGTAATTCTTCTCCCCCGCAGCGCGGGGGAGAAGAACACGTAACGAAGCCGGCCCGTGCCGCGCTTCCCGTTCCTTGAAAGAGGACGGGGGAGCGCGGTGCGGGCCGGTCTTTTTGTGCTTGGAAGACGGGCTTGCGGCAACCCGCGGAGATGTGCGCCCCGGGCGGTCACAGGACAGGGCCGGTGCGGGATGTTGGCCAGCGTTGACGCATATGCGCTCAGGAAGGCGCAATATCGGCTAGGAGCAACTACACCTGAATTGAGCGCCGGCGGCAGATCGAAATTGGGCCGCGCGTGGTCGCGGCAGGCTGTTCGACCGGGGGAGAAAGTGCCGAAGCGTGCAGCGCCAGGCGCTGTCATTGGCAACGTCAGTCAGTGGATAAGTATCCTAGGACGGGGACACTGGCAGTTGGCCGCAGACCGGTGGTCCGCTCGGGCAACGGGACCACTAAGACTATGCAGCTGATGGAGCGGTCGCCTTATGCGAGGCTTTCGGCCTCGGGGTGAAAGACCCAGTTTCGTCGGAGTCGTTGTTCTGGATCGCGCGCGACCGATTGGAGCACGTAGGGGATCGCGTCGACCATTTCGATCCGGAAGTGGCCGGCATGGAACGAAGCGTGACACACGGGGCACAGCAGTCCGCCGTTGGACAGGTTGGTCTCACCGCCCAAATACCAGGGCTTGATGTGGTTCGCTTCGCAGCGGTGGGCGGCCATGGTGCAGCCGGGATTGATGCACCCCTTGTCTCGCAGAAGCATGGCCCTGCGTTGCGCCCTGCTGAAGAAGCGTTGCTTCCGTCCCAGATCGAGGGGCTCCGATTTACTGCCCAAAACCGCCGGAATGATGTTCGCTGTGCAGGCCAACCGGCGGACATATCCAGCGGAAACCAAGTTGTTGCGGGCCGTGATGCCCGGATCGTTGAGCTTTCCGACGAGTGAATCCCACGATATCGTGACGATCAAGTCGACATTGGGCTTCAGCGGCATCGCCGATGCGTCCTTCCCGTCCCCGTCGGCACCGTATCTTATGGAGTCGAACACGAACTGGAGCAATGCCCTGGCCTTGGCCCGTTGCCGCGCCTCTGCGGTACTTTCGCCCGGCAACGCCACGGGCTCCGCGGTCGGCTCCGGCACGGAAAATTCCCGGCCCACGTCGGTGAACCCTGCTCGCGGGCGCTGGTCCTCCGGAACGTCGGGATCGATGGCCCATGCGGGGATGGTGGGTGCTTCGGGGATGGTGGGTGCTGCGGGGGCGGGTCCGTCGTCGGGAAAACCTGGAAGCAGCGGCTGACCGCCGTCGTCGGTGTCCGGCGTTGACGGGGCATTCTTGGTGTTTCCGAAGCTGGAACGGGGATTGGCCAGTTGGTCGGCGAGTTGTGAAAGCCTCTCGTGGCCCGCCAGGTCAGTGCACATTTCCCAGATGTAGCCGCGGGCCTGCCGGCCCTTGAAGGAGAGCCCCAAGTAGGGCTGCATCCGGGATTCGCCGCGTTCCAGGGCCTGGGCATCGAGCCGGGCGGAGATGCTCTTGAGCAGGTTGCCGGTACCGATCGGATTCCGGGTGAGCAACGACTCGGCCACCTGTCCCTCGATGAGCTCGGCGGCTTCCTCGGGACACGTTTGCGCGTCGATTCCCGGTTGCAACGCCAGCAGGCGCTGGGCGGCCTGCGCCACCTGGGCGGGATCGGCGCTGCCGTTGTTGAACACCGTGGACAGCCGGTGGAACCGGGGTGGCACGGGGACCCCGTTGAATCCGGCGCTGGGCAGCAGCAGGTCGCGGGTGGCCAAACGCTGCTTGGACTGGGAGAAGGAGAGGTGCAGCTGGTCCCTGACCATCTCGGTTGCGTCGCGGAAGAGCATCTTGGTTCCCTGGCCATTGCATTGATCGGCCGGAAGCGAAGCGGTGCCCTCGATGAACCCGGTGAGATTGGCGTGGATGCGGTGCAACGCGGCCAGGGGCGCTTCCTTCAAGGTGTGCGCATCGGAATCCTCGATCTTGCCGGCAGCTACGATCTGGGCCCGGCCGATGAGGCGGGCAATGTCCTCGGTCAACAGCGCCAACAAGGTGGCGCGCACCGGGGACGTGGTGACGGAACCGGCGATCGTGTCCAGCAGCGTGCGCAATATGGGAGTCAGCACGGCAAGCAGGCGCAACTGGTCGTCCACGGGTGCCTCGGATACCGGAGTATCCGTGCCGTCCGCGGACGGTGCCAGGAGTTGCTGGAGTCCAGCCAACCCGGCTCCTGCCAGTGATGCCACCTGTGTCATGGATCCACCATGAGCCCATTCCTGCTCCGGCGGGCGCGACGGTTGCGGGGATGTGGACAACTCCGCCCCAGCTTGTCGACGCCAAGGCATTGATTGGATGAATGGTCCGGAAATGGCGCTGCCCCGCCGACGCCTTTGACACAGGGGAGCGAGCAAAGACTCGGACAACTTTGCGGGAACGGGAAGCGAGGCCGCGGCGGCGGGCGGGTAACATCCATATGCGCAACGGTTCGCGGGAATTCGCCGGGTACCGCTCGGGATTAAGTGATCTGCACCGCCATCGGCCCATGGGGGAGGCCCCGTGTCATGGAGCGCATGATCTGCGTGCTAAGCTAGGGGTAATTGTTTTTCATGTGTGGCAAATGGACACGGTCCGGGTTGCGGGTAGGTTGCGCAACAGATGCCACACTTTCGCACGCCTAGGGTCAAATCCGAAGTCGCTGTGATGAAACGACTATAAACGCAGCGTCTCCAAGCAGTTTGATTGTGGGCGGCGCCGCAGAACAAGAAACCGGAGGACACGAAAGTGCCTACTATTCAGCAGCTGGTCCGCAAGGGCCGCTCGCCGAAGGTCAAAAAGACCAAGGCCCCAGCCCTCAAGGGCAACCCGATGCGTCGTGGCGTTTGCACCCGTGTGTACACCACGACCCCGAAGAAGCCGAACTCCGCACTTCGTAAGGTCGCACGTGTGCGCCTTGCCGGTGGCGTTGAAGTGACCGCTTACATTCCTGGTGTTGGTCACAACCTTCAGGAACACTCCATCGTGCTCGTTCGCGGTGGTCGTGTGAAGGACCTTCCGGGTGTGCGCTACAAGATCGTACGTGGTGCCCTCGATACCCAGGGTGTGAAGAACCGTAAGCAAGCTCGTTCTCGCTACGGTGCCAAGAAGGAAGGTAAGTAATGCCTCGTAAGGGCCCGGCGCCAGCGCGCCCCCTCGTCTCGGATCCGGTTTACGGTTCCCCCCTTGTTACCCAGCTGATCAATAAGGTTTTGGTCGACGGTAAGAAGTCCACCGCAGAGCGTATCGTTTACGGTGCACTCGAAGGTGCCTTGGCCAAGAACGGTTCCGACCCGGTTGTGACCCTCAAGAAGGCCATGGATAACATCCGCCCGGCCCTCGAGGTTCGTTCCCGCCGTGTCGGTGGCGCGACCTACCAGGTTCCTGTTGAGGTCAAGCCCGGACGCTCCACCGCGCTGGCTCTCCGCTGGCTCGTTGGCTACTCCAAGGCTCGCCGCGAGAAGACGATGATCGAACGTCTCATGAACGAGATCCTCGACGCATCGAATGGTCTTGGTGCCGCTGTCAAGCGTCGCGAAGACACTCACAAGATGGCAGAGTCCAACAAGGCATTCGCCCACTACCGCTGGTAAAAAGCGTTTAGTCCGGTTGGCGGGATTGATCGATGATCAGTTCCGCCAACATTTCGGACTTAACCTACAAAGGGAGACATCGTGGCACAGGACGTGCTTACCGACCTTAACAAGGTCCGCAATATCGGTATCATGGCTCACATTGATGCCGGTAAGACCACTACTACGGAACGCATCCTGTTCTACACGGGTGTGAACCACAAGCTCGGCGAAACGCACGATGGTGCCTCGACGACTGACTGGATGGAGCAGGAAAAGGAGCGCGGCATTACTATCACGTCTGCCGCCGTGACCTGCTTCTGGAACAAGAACCAGATCAACATCATTGACACCCCGGGTCACGTTGACTTCACCGTTGAGGTTGAGCGCTCCCTGCGCGTCCTCGATGGCGCCGTTGCCGTGTTCGATGGCAAGGAAGGCGTGGAGCCGCAGTCCGAGACTGTTTGGCGCCAGGCTGACAAGTACAACGTTCCGCGTATCTGCTTCGTCAACAAGATGGACAAGCTGGGTGCTGACTTCTACTTCACCGTAGACACCATCATCAAGCGTCTTGGTGCCAAGCCGCTGGTCATGCAGCTGCCGATCGGCTCCGAGTCGGAGTTCACCGGTGTTGTCGACCTGATGACCATGAAGGCTTTCGTCTGGGAGGGCGACTCCAAGGGTGACGTCACCATGGGTGCCGCCTACGAAGTCAAGGAAATCCCGGCCGACCTTCAGGAAAAGGCCGAAGAATACCGCGCCCAGCTGGTCGAGAGTGTCGCTGAGGCCTCCGACGAGCTCATGGAGAAGTTCCTCGAGGGCGAAGAGATCAGCATTGCTGAACTCAAGGCCGGCATCCGCAAGATGGTTGTCAACTCGGAGATCTACCCGGTCTTCTGTGGTTCTGCCTTCAAGAACCGTGGCGTTCAGCCGATGCTCGATGCCGTTATCGACTTCCTGCCGAATCCCATGGATGTTGGCGCGACGATCGGTCACGATCCGAAGAACGAGGAAATCGAGCTCAAGCGCGAGCCGAACGAAACCGATCCTTTCTCGGCCCTCGCGTTCAAGATTGCAACCCACCCGTTCTTCGGCCAGTTGAACTTCATCCGCGTGTACTCCGGCAAGGCAACTCCGGGTACCCAGCTGCTGAACTCGACCAAGCAGAAGAAAGAACGTATTGGCAAGCTCTTCCAGATGCACGCCAATAAGGAAATGCCGGTAGACGAGGTTCACGCGGGCCACATCTACGCAGTGATTGGCCTCAAGGACACCACCACCGGTGATACCTTGTGCGATCCGGCACACCCGATCGTTCTTGAGTCGATGTCCTTCCCCGATCCCGTGATCTTCGTTGCCATTGAGCCGAAGACCAAGGGTGACCAGGAGAAGCTCTCGACTGCTATCCAGAAGCTTTCGGCCGAGGACCCGACGTTCACCGTCTCCCTCAACGAAGACACTGGCCAGACCGAAATCGGCGGCATGGGCGAGCTCCACCTGGATATCCTGGTGGACCGCATGCGCCGCGAATTCCGCGTTGAAGCCAACGTCGGCAAGCCGCAGGTTGCTTACCGCGAAACCATCAAGAAGGCTGTGGAGAAGGTTGACTTCACCCACAAGAAGCAGACCGGTGGTTCCGGCCAGTTCGCAAAGGTCCAGGTCTCGTTCGAGCCCCTGGAAGTTGTTGAAGGTGTCATCTACGAGTTCAAGAACGGCGTAACCGGCGGTCGTATTCCTCGCGAATACATCCCTTCGGTCGACGCAGGTATCCAGGACGCCATGCAGTTCGGCATCCTGGCCGGCTACCCGATGGTGGGCGTCAAGGCTACCCTCCTCGACGGTGCCTACCACGACGTTGACTCCTCGGAAATGGCATTCAAGATCGCCGGTTCCCAGGTGTTCAAGGAAGGCGCACGCCGCGCCCAGCCGATCATCCTCGAGCCGGTCATGGATGTCGAAGTCCGTACTCCTGAGGAGTACATGGGCGACGTCATCGGTGACTTGAACTCCCGCCGTGGTTCCATCGCTTCGATGGAAGACGCAGCAGGCGTAAAGGTCATCCGCGCGACGGTTCCGCTGTCTGAAATGTTCGGTTACATCGGTGACCTGCGTTCCAAGACCCAGGGCCGTGCCGTGTACTCGATGACCTTCTCCAGCTACTCCGAGGTCCCGAAGGCTGTTGCCGACGAGATCATCCAGAAGAACCGCGGCGAGTAATCGTCTAGGACCAACATTGGCCGTGAACCCGAGTCTCGGGTGAGTGGCCGCACGATGGGGCCGGATCAGAGAAATCCAATCCGGCCCCGTCAGGCCAACTAACGGATCCACAGTCGGATCCCGCAGCTAACCACAATTTAAACATTTCACTAAGCCCCCAGTAGACTTGCATAAGTTCGCCCGCGATCCGAGTGGGCGAGGTACGTCTTCTGTAAACGTTTCTAGGAGGAACCTGTGGCAAAGGCAAAGTTCGAGCGGACCAAGCCGCACGTCAACATCGGCACCATTGGTCACGTTGACCACGGTAAGACCACGTTGACGGCCGCCATTTCGAAGGTGCTTGCTGACAAGTACCCGGATTTGAACGAGCAGCGCGACTTCTCGCAGATTGACTCTGCACCGGAAGAGCGCCAGCGCGGCATCACCATCAACATCTCTCACGTCGAGTACCAGACCGAGAAGCGCCACTACGCGCACGTTGATGCCCCGGGTCACGCTGACTACATCAAGAACATGATCACCGGCGCTGCCCAGATGGACGGTGCAATCCTCGTGGTTGCCGCCACTGACGGCCCGATGGCTCAGACCCGCGAGCACGTTCTGCTTGCCCGCCAGGTTGGCGTTCCCTACCTGCTGGTCGCACTGAACAAGTCCGACATGGTTGATGACGAAGAGCTCCTCGACCTCGTGGAAATGGAAGTTCGCGAACTTCTCTCCTCGCAGGGCTTCGACGGCGACGAGGCACCTGTTGTGCGCGTTTCCGGTCTGAAGGCACTCGAAGGCGACCCGGTTTGGGTCAAGGCCGTTGAGGACCTGATGGAAGCTGTCGACAACCACGTGCCGGACCCGGTTCGTGACCGCGACAAGCCGTTCCTGATGCCGGTTGAAGACGTCTTCACCATCACCGGTCGTGGCACCGTTGTTACGGGCCGCGCCGAGCGTGGAACCCTCGCCATCAACTCCGAGGTCGAGATCGTCGGCATCCGCCCGGTCCAGAAGACCACGGTTACCGGTATCGAGATGTTCCACAAGCAGCTCGACGAGGCATGGGCCGGCGAGAACTGTGGTCTGCTGCTTCGCGGTATCAAGCGCGAAGACGTAGAGCGTGGCCAGGTCATCGTGAAGCCGGGTTCCATCACCCCGCACACCGAGTTCGAGGCCAACGTCTACATCCTGTCCAAGGATGAGGGTGGGCGTCACAACCCGTTCTACTCGAACTACCGCCCGCAGTTCTACTTCCGCACCACGGACGTCACCGGCGTTATCACCCTGCCGGAAGGCACGGAAATGGTTATGCCCGGCGACAACACCGAAATGTCTGTCGTGCTGATCCAGCCGATCGCCATGGAAGAGGGCCTCGGCTTCGCAATTCGCGAAGGCGGCCGCACCGTTGGTTCGGGACGCGTTACCAAGATCACCGCGTAAGTTTACTTCGCAGATCTTGACCTAACGGTCTAGGGAAGACCCCCGCAGCACTGTTTCGACAGTGCGGCGGGGGTCTTTTCATGTGCCCTGGCACTTCCACGACAATTCGCCGGACATATTTATCAAACGAATGGTCTGAATGCGATACGCTGGAACCCGCAAGCGTCCCCGAATTTCAGGCGGCGCAACCACGTAGGTGAAAGCGGGAAACCCAGATGGAAACGTTCGTCCTGGTTGTGTTGGCCGTGCTGGTGTTCCTTGCAGGGTTCTTCCTCGGCAAGAGGCTGACGACCAGGGACGCGGTCGCCGGCAATCCGTCCGCCGATGTGTCGACCGAGCGCCAGAAGCTGGCCGAGGCCTGGCAGCTCGGCTTCGAGGCCGCTACGCTGGCCGCCGAACCCGTGGCCCCATCCGCCGTGCCGCATCGCGAGGCAGGTTCCCCGGTGGGGCCCGAGGCCGAAGCCGTGGCCGAACCCGCAGGCGCGCAGCCTATTGCGCCGGGTGCCGCGTCGCGGCCGGACCCAGTGAACGCCGCTGCACCGATGCGCACCGCCGCACCTGCATACGTCCCCCCGGTGCCGGTGGACCCGCGGGTGAGGGCACTGCGCAACATCAACATCACCCTCTATGTCGCGGCGCTGCTGATGGTGGCCTCGGCCTCGCTGTTCATTGCGCTGGCCCTGCCGGCGCCGGCCAAGATCGTGGGCCTGGGCATCGTCGCCCTCGGGTTCTACCTCGCCGGCCTGGTGATGCATGCGCAAAGCGAGCGCCTCCGCCCGGCGGCCGCCGCCTTCACCGCGACCGGACTGGCACTGATCCCGATGACGGGCCTCGCCCACTACCTGCTGCTGTCCCAAACCCCCGGCACCAGCTGGTTCGTGACCTCGGTGGTGGGGACCGCGGCGTTCGTGTACGCCGCGGCACGGCTGCAGTCCAGGGTCATCGCCGGACTGTCCACGACGTTCCTGGTTTCCATCGCCTACTCCGGCGGTGCCGTGCTCAACCGCGGGCTGGTCTACTACTTCCTGTTCAGCATGCTGCTGGCCACCGCCATCACGCTGGTTGGCTTCCTGCGGCCGCGCTGGATCACCAACATCTACGTGCAGTCGTTCACTGTTGCCCACCGCTACCTGGTGCCGGCGACCTTGCTGGCGGCGGTGCTATCGGCGGCCGTGCTCGAGGCTGAGGACTACGCATGGCTCTTCGCGGCGGCCGCCGTGTACTACGCGGTGGCGCTCGTGGCAGCTCCGGCCGCCGAGCGCTTCTGGCACCTGGCCGCTGCCCGCGCGGCGGGAATGCTGGGCATCGGCTCGTTCATGCATGTGGCCGAGGTGTCGTGGACGAACATCTTCCGGGTCATGGCCGCCCTGCTGCTGGTGCAGTTCGTGCTGCTGGCTCACCGGGCCCGGATCTACTCGCGCAAACTGCGCGTGCACCCGCGCCTCGTCACCGTCGAAGCCTGGGTGCTGGTTGCCGCCGCGGCCATGTGCACGGTGCTGGGGGCCGAGGGATTGCTGCGCGAAACCGCCGGCCCCGGCGTCGGGCCGGGTCCGGATCTGAACTGGGCGCTGGCGCTGCTGGTGCTCGCCGGCCTGGTGGCCGGGGTGAAACCGGGCGGGCACTACCGTTGGATTCCCCTGGGGGCGGCGGTCTTGTCGTTCATTGAACCAACCGGTGGAAACCTGGGACGCCAGGGCATCGTGATCGCCGTAGCCATGCTGGGCACCTGGATGCTGGCACGCCGCGCGACCGGCACCCAACGGCTCCTGTTGCGGTGGGCGGCCAGGGCGGCGTCCATCGTGGCCGCCGCTGCGCTCTTTGGCTTTGCCGCTGCGGGGTGGGTGCTGGGGTCGGGAAGGGCCGGCAATGCAGGATCGGGTTCCGGATCCGGCGACCCGGTGGCCCTGGCCGGCGCGATCGAGGTGGCGAGCATGGTCGGTGTCATCCTGGCGGTGCTGGTCCAGGCGGGCTGGGCCGTCGCTGCCCTGCGCAAGGGAACACCAGCCGTCGCGGTCGCCCGGGCCGAGGGAACCGCGCGGATCCATGCGGTGGGGGAGTCGCTGGTGTTCGCCGGGTCCGTGGCGTGCGCCGCGGCCACCCTCTGGTTGCTGGAGGTGAACACGGGTGTGGGCGGCCCGGCGGGCCTGGACGCCGCCGTTGTCGGCTGGAGCACCCGGTTCTGGCTGGGCAGCCCATGGGTGCTGATCCTGATGTGGCTGCTGCTCGCCGTGGGCCTCGTGGGTGCCACCCTGGTTCTGGGCCACCGCCGCGCAGCATCCCCGGTCCCGGAAACCACCGCCGGCGAGGAGCCGGCAGCAGGGTCGGCCGGTCCACCCGCCTCGTGGGTTCCTGCCGCACTGATGCACCTGGGCGGACTGGTCGCCCTGGGCACCGGCCTGGGGATCGGCGCGGACCTGAACCCGTCGTGGCTGGTGGAGTTGGTGGCCGTTTTCGGCCTGGCGTACGTGGGGATCCGCATCCTTGCCGGCGCCTCGGTGCGAACCCGTGTGGGCTACTCCGTCCTGGCACAGGTGCTCTTCTCCGGTGCGGCATGGCATGTGGCGGACCGCTTCACCATGGACGGGCACGGGCAGTACGCGCTGCTCGCGTTCACGATTTCCCTGGCGCAATCGGTGCGCGCGCTTCTGTCCCGCGGCTCCCAGGCCGTGAAGCCGGGGGATCCGCGCACGCTGTTGGGCGTCGCGGCCCTTGTGCTGCTGCTGGCGATCCCTGCGATCTACTTGGCCGGACGCACCGGCGGGCTCGACCAGGCCAGCCTGCTGGTCCAATGCCTGTGCCTGGCGGTCTTCGCCGGTGTGCTGGTGAAGACCCAGGCGGGCAAGGTTCCGGGGTTTCGCTATGCGTTCTTCCCGGCAGCGCTCGGATTCCTCGGCCTGGTCCTGACACCGGCCCTGGGAGCGGACCTGCGAAACGGCGGTTGGTTGCCGAGAGCGTTGTGGGGCGAAAACACCGCCAGCACCGTGCTGGTTCTCCTGGTCGTCGGCATCCTGGTGGGCGAGCTGCGCGCACTGGGAGGAGCCGAATACCGCTGGGTGAGGGCAGGGGTGGCGCTGATGTACTGGGTGGCATTGGCAGGCCTGCAGGATCGCACCGAACCGGGGTGGCAGGTCGTCGCCGGCCTTCTCGGGGCGGCCGGCGCGACGGTCTTCGCCGCAACCTGGGGAGTCCCATTGCTGTTGCTCGGCACCGCCGCACTGGTGCTTCGTGCCTCGTTGCGCGGGGTCGAATTCATGCACGCCCTGGCCGGAGCGCCGGGGAGCGAGCCGCTGGACACCATGATCGGGCTGGGCGCGACCTTCGTCGTCCTGCTGGTCATGGCACTTTTCGGCGGCCGCTTTGGCGGCGAACCGGTGGAATTCGCGGCGGTGGCCAGGCGGGGTACCGGCTGGGGCCCGGCCCACGCGCGGGTGCTGTTGACCGCGGGGTTGGCGGCGCTGTGGTTTGGCGGGCTGCTGGGGCTGGCCGACAACGTGGACCGGTACGTCTACGCCGGGGGAGCGATGCTGCTGGCGGCGGTCTTCGCCGCGGCGGCACTCGAGGTGCCGGCGCGGTGGCGGGAAACCGGATTCGAGGTGGCGGCCCTGGTGGCCGCCGCGGTGATCCACCGTTGCTGGTGGGTGGCGGTCGACGGGACGAGCGCCTTTGCCGCCACCTTCTATTGGGTCATCACGCTGGGACTGCTGGCCGTCTACGAGTTCTCGCGCAAGCGGGAGAGGGAAGCGACTGTGGTGCTGGGCTCCTCGGCGGCCCTGCTGTCGGTCGCGGGTCTGGGGACGATCCTTTCCTCCAACCTGGGCCAGCAGTTGTTGGTCTTGCTGGGCTTCACCATTCTGCTGGTGACCGGCCTGCTCTCCAACCGCAAGATCTTCACGGTGTGGGGAGCCGTCGGGGTGGCCGTGGCGGTGCTCTGGTTCCTGCGCGGATTCACGTTCCTGTTGCTGTTGCTGGTTGCCGCGGGCCTGATTGCACTGGCGCTGTGGAAGCTGGGCAAGATGAACCGGGGCTCGCAATCCCCGCAAGCCCCGGGACAGGGGCAGCCGCCGGCAGGCCCCGCCGGACCCATGGGGGAGAACCCGCAGGACCACACTGCGCCATCGGGCGTCACGGGCCGGTGGACGGAACCGGGGAGGGTGGCCCCGGCACCGACCCAATCCCCGGAACCCGGTACCCCGGCAGCCGAACACCAGCGGCAGGGCAATGGCCAGGGGCAGGGCCAGCTTGCCCCGCAACCGGGTAGCGGCATGCCGTGGATGAAACCGAGGAGCCAGGACACCACCGATGAACCACGTTGACCGCCGGCCGGTGGTGACCGGCGCGCGGCCGGCGGTTAGGCTGGCAGCATGAAGTTCTTGATCGTCATGCTCATCGTCGTCGTAGTCATCGTGGTCGTCATTCGACTGCGCAAGCAGTTCTCCCGGGAGCTCGATCGTGTGAAGGACATCCGGCGGGCCCACCGCGACGACCAGTAGCCCGGTCGTCGTGGACCGGGGGGATTTCGTGAGCTTGCCCACTCACCGTCGCTGGGTCCCGGGTGCCCGTGCGCGAAGTGCGCGCCGGAATTCCGGCAATTTTTGTTCCGTCGCAACAGCACGCGGAACCTGCACGTCCTCCCGCACTCCCGGCAACGGCCGGTAGGCGGAAGGAAGAGTTGGTGTTTGGGGCAGAAACCTGACACACTAGACAAGTTGTTCGTGAGCATTTCCATGCTTCGTGTCTGCTGGTCGGGAAACCGACACCGGGGCACAGGGGTTTCAACCGAGATTGTGTCTCACCCGGGATAATGCCCGGGGCTGGGGAGCAATACAACCGAATTTTTTGGAAACATTGACAATGTCCCCTGCGTATCCATCGGATTCGTATCGCTTTCAAACGCGACACGCCCGAGCGCGGGGGTCGGGCTTCGGCGGATTGAGGAACCCGGATTTATCCGGATTCAGTTCGATGCGAGGCGTGCCGGTCCACTATTGGACCCGTAGGGCACAGTAACTGTACAGAGAGTGCTAATTAGAAAGAGGCATCACGCCATGGCGGGACAAAAAATCCGCATCCGGCTGAAGTCGTATGACCACGAGGTCATTGACGTTTCTGCCCGGAAGATCGTTGAGACGGTGACGCGCGCTGGCGCGACCGTAGTCGGCCCAGTGCCGCTGCCAACGGAAAAGAACGTGTACTGCGTTATCCGTTCGCCCCACAAGTACAAAGACAGCCGTGAGCACTTTGAAATGCGCACGCACAAGCGTCTGATCGACATCATCGATCCGACCCCGAAGGCCGTAGATTCGCTGATGCGTCTTGACCTGCCGGCGGATGTCAACATCGAAATCAAGCTCTAGGGGAGGTGGCGAGAAAACTATGACCGCAACCCGTAATGTCAAGGGACTGTTGGGCACGAAGCTCGGCATGACTCAGGTTTGGGACGAGAACAACAACCTCATCCCGGTAACCGTCGTACAGGCCGACAGCAATGTCGTCACTCAGCTGCGCAACGCCGAGCGTGATGGCTATGTAGCGGTTCAGATCGGCTACGGCCAGATCGACCCGCGCAAGGTCACCAAGCCGCTGGCCGGCCACTTCGAAGCAGCCGGGGTCACCCCGCGCCGCCACGTCGTTGAGCTGCGCACTGCCGACGCCGATTCCTACGCCGCAGGCCAGGAACTCACCGTCGAAATCTTCGCCGCCGGCCAGAAGGTCGACGTCGTTGGAACTTCCAAGGGTAAGGGCTTCGCCGGCGTTATGAAGCGCCACGGCTTCCACGGTGCTCCGGCATCGCACGGTGCTCACAAGAACCACCGTAAGCCGGGCTCCATCGGCGGCGCATCGACCCCGGGCCGTGTGTTCCAGGGCCAGAAGATGGCCGGTCGCATGGGCGCCGAGCGCGTCACCACGCAGAACCTCACCGTTCACGCAGTGGATGCCGAGAAGAACCTCCTGCTGATCAAGGGTGCCGTTCCCGGCGCCCGCGGCCGCGTCGTTCTCGTGCGCACCGCTGTGAAGGGAGCATAACTAAATGTCTAACGCACTCACCGTCGAGTTCCCTTCGGAGATCTTCGACGTTCAGACCAACGTTCCGCTGCTGCACCAGGTCGTCGTGGCCCAGCTGGCAGCTGCTCGCCAGGGTACGCACAAGACCAAGAACCGCGCCGAGGTTTCCGGAGCCGGTCGCAAGCCGTTCAAGCAGAAGGGCACCGGCCGCGCCCGTCAGGGTTCAATCCGTGCTCCTCACATGACCGGCGGTGGCGTTGTCCACGGTCCGACTCCTCGCGATTACAGCCAGCGCACCCCCAAGAAGATGAAGGCTGCTGCACTGCGCGGCGCCCTGTCTGACCGCGCTCGCAACAACCGCATCCACGTCATTGAAGCCCTGGTTGAAGGCACCACGCCGAACACCAAGGCCGCACTGGCCACCCTGCGCGCTCTGTCCGAGCGCAAGAACCTGCTCGTAGTCATCGAGCGCGCCAACGATGTTGCGGCCCTTTCGGTCCGTAACCTCCCCGAGGTCCACGTCCTGTACGTAGACCAGCTCAACACTTACGATGTGCTGGTTTCCGACGACGTTGTCTTCACCAAGGCCGCTTTCGATGCCCTGGTCCAGAAGGAGGAAGCCAAATGAGCACCTTCTCTAAGGCTCCGCACGATGTGGTCATCGCACCCGTCGTTTCGGAAAAGAGCTACGGTCTGATCGACGAAGGCAAGTACACCTTCCTGGTTGACCCGCGTTCGAACAAGTCGGAAATCAAGAACGCCGTGGAAGCCATCTTCTCGGTCAAGGTTGACTCCGTAAACACCCTCAATCGTGCCGGCAAGCGCAAGCGCACCAAGTTCGGATGGGGGACGCGCAAGGCTACCAAGCGTGCGATCGTCTCCCTGAAGGAAGGCTCGATTGACATCTTCGGCGGTCCGCTTTCCTAAGCGGAGACCACTTTAACGAGGAATTAAACTATGGGAATCCGTAAATACAAGCCGACTACCCCGGGCCTTCGCGGCTCGAGCGTAGCCGACTTCGCAGAAATCACGCGATCGACTCCGGAAAAGTCGTTGCTCCGCCCGCTCCACAAGACTGGCGGCCGTAACAACACCGGTAAGATCACCACTCGTCACAAGGGTGGCGGACACAAGCGCCAGTACCGTCTGATCGACTTCCGTCGCCACGACAAGGACGGCGTGCCGGCAAAGGTCGCTCACATCGAGTACGACCCGAACCGCACCGCCCGCATTGCGCTTCTTCACTACATTGATGGCACCAAGCGTTACATCATTGCACCGAACAAGCTCGCCCAGGGTGACTCCATTGAAGCCGGCGCAAACGCCGACATCAAGCCCGGCAACAACCTGCCGTTGCGCAACATTCCGGTGGGTACTGTTATCCACGCCGTGGAATTGCGTCCCGGTGGCGGTGCCAAGATGGCTCGTTCCGCAGGTGCCTCGGTTCAGCTGGTGGCCCGTGAGGGTCGCTTCGCTCAGCTGCGTTTGCCTTCCGGTGAAATCCGCAACGTTGACGTGCGCTGCCGCGCAACCGTCGGCGAGGTCGGAAACGCCGAGCAGTCGAACATCAACTGGGGCAAGGCCGGCCGCATGCGCTGGAAGGGCGTTCGCCCGACAGTCCGTGGTGTAGCCATGAACCCTGTTGATCACCCGCACGGTGGTGGCGAGGGTAAGACGTCCGGTGGACGTCACCCTGTCAACCCGAACGGCAAGCGCGAAGGACGCACTCGTCGTCCGAACAAGGACAGCGACAAGATGATTGTCCGCCGTCGCCGTACCGGCAAGAACAAGCGATAGGAGCCTGGAAACATGCCACGCAGCCTGAAGAAAGGCCCCTTCGTCGATCAGCACCTGTTTGTCAAGGTAGCTGCTGAGAACGAAAAGGGCACCAAGAACGTCATTAAGACGTGGTCCCGCCGTTCGATGATCATCCCCGACATGCTCGGGCACACGATCGCCGTACATGACGGACGTAAGCACATCCCCGTGTTTGTCACCGAGTCGATGGTCGGGCACAAGCTCGGCGAGTTCAGCCCGACCCGGACGTTCCGCAGCCACGTGAAGGACGACAAGAAGGGCAAGCGCCGCTAACCCGCAAGGGTTTAGCGAGTGCTTAGCACTTCTTCGAGAGACGAGAGAAGGAAAGCAATGGAAGCCAAGGCAATTGCGCGCCATATCCGCGTGACGCCTATGAAGGCCCGGCGCGTCGTCAACCTTGTTCGTGGCAAGCAGACGAACGAAGCACTGGCGATCCTGAAGTTTGCCCCGCAGGCAGCTTCAGAGCCAGTGTTCAAGGTTGTAGCATCGGCAGTGGCTAACGCCCGTGCCGCCGCAGACCGCGAGGGTGTCGCGTTCAACGAAGACGAGCTGTTCATCAGCGAAGCGTTTGTTGACGAGGGTCCGACCATGAAGCGGTTCCAGCCGCGTGCTCAGGGTCGGGCATACCAGATCAAGAAGCGCACGAGCCACATCACTGTGGTCGTCGCAACCCCTAAGAAGGGTGGGGAAGAGTAAATGGGACAGAAGGTTAACCCGCATGGGTTCCGACTCGGTATCACTACCGACCATGTTTCGCACTGGTTCGCCGACAGCACCAAGGTCGGACAGCGTTACAAGGACTTCGTAAAAGAAGACATCCGTATCCGCGAACTGATGACCGTTGGCATGGAGCGCGCCGGCATCGCCCGCGTGGAGATCGAGCGTACTCGTGACCGTGTTCGTGTGGATATCCACACCGCACGTCCGGGCATCGTTATCGGTCGCCGCGGCGCCGAAGCCGATCGCATCCGTGGCGAGCTCGAAAAGCTCACCGCAAAGCAGGTTCAGCTGAACATCCTCGAGGTCAAGAACCCCGAGATCGAAGCCCAGCTTGTTGCCCAGGGCATTGCCGAGCAGCTTGCTTCGCGTGTGGCTTTCCGCCGCGCGATGAAGAAGGCCATGCAGTCGGCAATGCGCGCAGGTGCCAAGGGCATCCGCGTGCAGTGCTCCGGTCGTCTTGGCGGTGCAGAAATGTCCCGCAAGGAGTTCTACCGCGAAGGCCGTGTGCCGCTGCACACCCTGCGTGCGAACATCGACTACGGCAAGTTCGAAGCCAAGACCACCTTCGGCCGCATTGGCGTGAAGGTCTGGATCTACAAGGGCGACGTAACCTCGAAGGAACTGGCAGCCCAGGCTGCTGCAGCTCCGGCCCGCGGCCGTGGCGATCGTCCGGGTGGACGTCCGGGTGGACGTCCCGAAGGTGGCGAGCGTCGTCGTCGCCCCGAGCGCAACGCCGCTCCAGGTGCAGAAGCAGCTCCGGCTGTTGAGGCTCCTGCAGCAGCAGTTGCAGAAGGAGGACAGGCTTAAATGCTTATCCCACGCCGAGTAAAGTACCGCAAGCAGCACCACCCCAATCGGAGTGGCGCAGCTTCGGGCGGTACCACGGTAGCCTTCGGTGAGTACGGTATCCAGGCCCTTACACCGGCCTACGTTACCAACCGCCAGATCGAGGCAGCTCGTATCGCAATGACCCGCCACATCAAGCGTGGCGGTAAGGTCTGGATCAACATTTATCCGGACCGTCCGCTGACCAAGAAGCCTGCCGAAACCCGCATGGGTTCCGGTAAGGGTTCGCCGGAATGGTGGGTCGCAAACGTAAAGCCGGGACGGGTTCTCTTTGAACTCTCCGGCGTCAGTGATGAGGTAGCACGCGAGGCATTGCGCCTGGCAATCCACAAGCTGCCGTTGAAGGCACGCATTGTGCGTCGCGAAGGTGGTGAATAAGGAATGGCAATCGGATCCAAGGATCTAGCAACCGAAGCACTGGACGGCTTTGATAACGCCCGTCTGGTCGAGGAGCTCAAGAAGGCCAAGGAGGAGCTTTTCAACCTCCGTTTCCAGTCGGCCACCGGTCAGCTCGAATCGCACGGCAACCTGAAGACTGTCAAGCGCGACATCGCACGTATCTACACGGTACTTCGCGAACGCGAGCTGGGCATTCGTGCAGATGTTGTTGTCCCGGTAGAAGAAGCCAAGAAGGCCAAAAAGTCTTCCAAGAAGGCCGAAGCTACCGAAGAAGCAACTGAGGAAGCCAAGTAATGAGCGAGAAGGAGAACGTCGTGGATGCAGCTTCAGAGCGCAACGACCGCAAGACCCTCCGCGGGTACGTGGTTTCCGACAAGATGCAGAAGACGATCGTCGTTGACGTCGAGGACCGTGTAAAGCACGCCCTCTACGGCAAGGTCATGCGTCGCAACAAGAACGTCAAGGCTCACGACGAAGAGAACAGCGCCGGTATCGGCGACCTCGTTCTCATCGCCGAGACCCGCCCGCTGTCCGCTTCCAAGCGGTGGCGCCTCGTGGAAATCCTCGAAAAGGCCAAGTAAGCCCCTTTCGCTGGTTTTCACTCTGACGTGAACCAAGCAGAACACCCCGGGACCGCTGGATTATCCAGCCGGTGCCGGGGTGTTTTGCGTTTCCCCCACAACTACCGCCGGTAGCATGGGTGCCTTGGCGTGAACCGAACCGGTTCCGTGGGAACGGGGGATGGAGCACGGTGGGAAGCACTCGGCGGGGAAACCCGGCAAGGATGCGGAAACCGCTGGCCCTGCGCCTGGTTCCGGTGCTGGTTCCCGGGTTGGTCCTGGCCGCGCTGCCACACCTCTCCGTTGGTCCTTTCAGGATCCTGGCGGTGCTGCAGGCCCTTTTGCCGCTGTGGTGCGTGGCCGCCCTGCTGGCCTGCCTGGTCCTGGCGTTGCGCCGCGCCTTCGTTCCCGCCGCGGTGTTGCTGGTCCTTGCCGCCGCCTCGTTGGCACCGGTCGTGGCACCCTCCGTGGGGTCGGTGACCGGGACGACGTGCACACCGGGGGAGCAGGTGCGCGTGCTCTCGCTGAACGCGGAGCACGGACGCGCCGACACTTCCTCCCTGGCCGAGGTGATCCGCGATTCGGCCCCGGATGTGCTGGTGCTTGTCGAGTCCAGCGAACCGATGCTCACGGCGCTGGCAGCAGGGTTCCCCGCATGGGAGTACACGCACCGGACGGGGAAAGTGGTCACGGGCGGAAGCGCGGACACCGTGATCCTCTCCAGGCACCCGCTGCGGGAAGAGGCCGCGGGGGCGCTCCAATCAAACGGTGCGCTCTTCGACGTTCCCGTGGCCGTCATCGAACATCCGCTGGCCGGTCCCATCCGGGTCGCCGGTGTCCATCCGGCGCCGCCGACCTACTCGCCGTCGTCCTGGGCAGGCACCCTGCAAGACCTCGGGGCCTGGAAGCATGGACAGACCGGTATGCCGCTGGTGATGGCGGGGGACTTCAACGCCACGGCCGCGCACCCGCAATTCCGGGCCCTGGCAGCCGGCCTTGTGGAAGCCTCCCCGAGGTTGGGACCATGGGCAGGTGCCACTTGGCCCGCCGACATGGACCTGCCCGCGTTCGCGGGGATCGACCATGTCCTGGTTCGCGGTCTGGCGGTGCTCGGCTCCGAGCGTTTCTCGGTGCCCGGCACCGACCACCACGGGATCGTGGCGCGTCTGGCTTTCTGCCGATGACCGACGTCCCCAAAAGGCGCGGAATTCCGGGGGGCGTGTGTGACCAAGGACCACCCGCGGGCACATAGCATACGGTTTCGGGATCGTGCATCCGTGCGGTAGACTTTATTTTCTGTGCGCGTTGTGTATGGGGACTATCCACCTCCTTCATGATGCATAGTGCGGCCGGAGGGTTTTTTACGGGCCCGAAAGTCGTGCGGCATAGCTCTGAGCCTAAGCCTCGGCCCTGCTTCCCCAGCTTCACATGTTTTTCGCCCTCGGGCGTTGTGCATCGTGGTGTTTGGAGGTGGGGGTAAGCAGAAGCTGAGATGGACCATATCCGTTCCGCAAGGCTCCCTAGGAGAACCAGCGAGACGACAGGAGTAAAAAGTGATTCAGCAGGAATCGCGACTGAAGATTGCCGACAACACCGGTGCTAAGGAAATCCTTACCATTCGTGTTCTCGGTGGATCTGGCCGTCGCTATGCAGGCATCGGCGACGTAATCGTCGCCACCGTCAAGGATGCAATCCCGGGCGGAAACGTAAAGAAGGGTGACGTCGTCAAGGCTGTCATCGTTCGCACCAAGAAGGAACGTCGACGCGTCGACGGTTCCTACATCAAGTTCGACGAGAACGCAGCTGTCATCCTCAAGGCTGACGGTGAGCCCCGCGGTACCCGTATTTTCGGTCCGGTGGGTCGTGAACTTCGCGATAAGAAGTTCATGAAGATCGTTTCCCTGGCTCCGGAGGTACTGTAACCATGGGTGCAAAGATTAAGAAGGGTGACCTCGTTCAGGTCATCGCCGGTTCCGACCGCAACAAGCAGGGCAAGGTGCTGAAGGTATTCCCCGCAGCACAGCGCGTGCTTGTTGAGGGTGTCAACCGCGTCACCAAGCACACCAAGGCCGGCCAGACCGAGCGTGGCACGCAGACCGGTGGCATTGAGGTCGTTGAGGCCCCGATGCACATCTCGAATGTCGCAATCGTTGACCCGGAAACCAAGAAGCCGACCCGCGTTGGCTTCCGCGAGGAAACCGTGGAGAAGAACGGCGTGTCCAAGACCGTCCGTGTTCGCTTCGCCAAGTCTTCCGGAAAGGCACTGTAATGACTGAAGCAGCTGTGAACATCCAGCCTCGCCTTAAGGCCAAGTACAACGCCGAAATCCGCGAAACCCTGACGAACGAGTTCAGCTACGCCAACCCGATGCAGGTCCCGGGCCTGGTCAAGGTTGTTGTGAACATGGGTGTTGGCGAAGCCGCCAAGGACTCCAAGCTCATCGAAGGCGCAGTTCGCGACCTCACCGCCATCACCGGCCAGAAGCCGTTGGTAACCAAGGCACGCAAGTCGATCGCACAGTTCAAGCTGCGCGAAGGCATGCCGATTGGTACCCACGCCACCCTGCGCGGAGATCGCATGTGGGAATTCGTGGACCGCTTGGTTTCGCTGGCACTGCCGCGTATCCGTGACTTCCGTGGCCTGAGCCCGAAGCAGTTCGACGGCAACGGAAACTACACCTTCGGTCTCACGGAACAGTCCATGTTCCACGAAATCGATGTTGATTCCATTGACCGCGTTCGCGGCATGGACATCACCGTAGTGACCACCGCGAAGACCGACGACGAAGGTCGTGCCTTGCTCAAGGCACTGGGCTTCCCGTTCAAGACCGCCAACTAGATCAACTACGTTGCAGGTCCGCGCTTGCGCGGAAACCGTAGCGAGGAAGGGCAGAAGCCCAAATGACAATGACAGATCCTGTCGCAGATATGCTGACTCGTCTGCGTAACGCCAACTCGGCTTACCACGACACGGTTTCCATGCCGTCGTCGAAGCTGAAGGTGCGCGTTGCACAGATCCTCAAGGAACAGGGCTACATCGCCTCGTTCGTTGAAGAAGCAGCAGAGGTTGGCAAGAAGCTGACCATCACCCTGAAGTTCGGCCCGAGCCGCGAGCGTTCAATCGCTGGCGTTCGCCGTATTTCCAAGCCGGGCCTGCGTGTATACGCAAAGTCCACCAACTTGCCGCACGTCCTTGGTGGCCTCGGCATTGCAATCCTGTCCACGTCCTCCGGTCTGCTCACCGACCGCCAGGCAGCCAAGAAGGGTGTAGGTGGGGAAGTCCTCGCCTACGTCTGGTAACGGGAAAGGGAGAAAGAAACCATGTCACGTATTGGACGTCTTCCGATCACTGTTCCTGCCGGCGTAGAGCTCAAGATTGATGGCGACATTGTCTCCGTCAAGGGCTCCAAGGGCGAACTGACGCACACCGTACCCAGCCCGATTGCGGTTGTTCTCGAAGAGAACACCGTAACCGTGTCGCGCCCGAACGACGAGCGCGATTCGCGTTCGCTGCACGGCCTGACCCGCACCCTGATCGAGAACATGATCATCGGTGTCACCGCTGGCTACGAAAAGAAGCTCGAAATCCACGGTACCGGTTACCGCGTAGTGGCAAAGGGTTCGAACCTCGAGTTCGCCCTGGGCTACTCGCACCCGGTTGTTGTCGAAGCTCCCGAGGGCATTGCCTTCGCGCTCGACGGCAACACCAAGATCACCGTCTCGGGTATCAACAAGCAGCAGGTTGGCGAAGTTTCCGCCAACATCCGCAAGCTCCGCAAGCCTGACCCGTACAAGGGCAAGGGCGTTCGGTACGCTGGCGAAATCATCCGCCGCAAGGTCGGAAAGGCTGGTAAGTAACCATGGCTCTGGGAATCAAGGGTAAGAGCAAGGCCGCCGCACGCGGCCGCCGCCACTTGCGTGTCCGTAAGCGCATCACCGGCACCGAGGTGCGTCCGCGCCTGGTCGTCAACCGCTCGGCACGCCACATCTTCGTCCAGATCGTAGACGATAGCAAGGGCATCACCGTTGCTTACGCGTCGACGATGGAAGCCGACTTGCGCACGTTCGATGGTGACAAGACCGCCAAGGCCAAGCGCATTGGCGAGCTCGTTGCCGAGCGCGCCAAGGCCGCAGGCATCGAGTCCGTGGTCTTCGACCGCGGCGGCAACAAGTACCACGGTCGCGTGGCAGCTGTTGCTGAGGGTGCACGTGAAGGTGGGCTGGCACTGTGAGCGAAGCAACTAACAAGAAGGAAACTCAGGTGTCTGAAGCTACTGAGGCAGCTGCTGCTGCTCCTGCCGCCGACAAGGCCGGCGCCGCTCGCGGCGAAGGCCGTGGACGTGGCGGCGAAGGCCGTGGCCGTGGCGAGGGTCGTGGCCGTGGCCGCGATTCGAAGGACAGCCGCAACGACGACAAGGACAAGTTCCTTGAGCGCGTTGTAGCCATCAACCGCGTATCCAAGGTCGTCAAGGGTGGTCGTCGCTTCAGCTTCACCGCACTTGTCGTCGTGGGTGACGGCAACGGTCTCGTTGGCGTCGGCTACGGCAAGGCCAAGGAAGTTCCGGCAGCAATCGCCAAGGGCGTTGAAGAAGCCAAGAAGTCCTTCTTCCGCGTTCCCCGCGTCGGCACCACCATCCCGCACCTGGTGCAGGGTGAAGCCGCTGCCGGCGTTGTCCTCCTGCGTCCGGCTTCGCCGGGTACCGGTGTTATCGCCGGTGGTCCGGTTCGCGCCGTACTGGAATGCGCAGGCATCCACGATGTTCTGTCGAAGTCCATGGGCTCGACCAACCAGATCAACATCGTCCACGGCACCGTTGCCGCCCTGAAGGCCCTTGAAGAGCCTCAGGCAGTAGCAGCACGTCGTGGCCTGCCGTTGGAAGAAGTTGTTTCGGCACAGATGCTGTGGAACATCCAGAACCAGAAGGCAGGTGCGTAAGTAGTGGCGAAGAATTTTGTCCCTAGCGACGCAAATCTGGCAATCACCCAGATCAGGTCCATCATTGGTGTAAAGCAGAACCAGCGCGATACCCTTCGCTCGCTTGGCTTGAAGCGCATCGGACACACCGTGTTCCGTACCGCTGATGCAGTGACCGTTGGCATGATCAACACGGTTCCGCACCTCGTAAAGGTTGAGGAGGCGAAGTAATCATGGCTGAAAAAGAAAACGCACTGAAGGTACACCACCTGCGTCCGGCCGAAGGTTCCAAGAAGGCCAAGACCCGTGTGGGTCGTGGTGAAGGATCCAAGGGTAAGACCGCAGGTCGCGGTATGAAGGGCACCAAGGCGCGCTACCAGGTCAAGGCCGGCTTCGCCGGTGGCCAGTTGCCGCTGCACATGCGTCTTCCGAAGCTTCGCGGCTTCAAGAACCCGTTCCGCGTCGAGTACCAGGTTGTTAACCTGGACAAGATCTCGGAGCTGTTCCCCGAAGGTGGCGAAGTCACCGTTGAGGCACTGATCGCGAAGGGCGCCGTTCGCAAGAACGAGCCCGTCAAGGTCCTTGGCTCGGGCGAACTGACCGTCAAGGTCGACGTCAAGGTCAACGCCTTCTCGTCCTCCGCAGCGGAAAAGATCGCCGCAGCCGGCGGCTCTGCAGTAGAGCTCTAAGCTACGTGGTCTCTTGATCACACAGTGAGAGGGGGGTGGACCCGGAATTCGCATGGCGGATTCCGGGACCACCCCCCTTTTTCTTACCGTTTCACCACCCCGTTACCATCGGCATCCGCAGGACGCCGGCACGCGGTCACCGGGGCTGTTTTCCCGCCGAATATCCCAATCGGCCAGGGAATGATTTCGGTTTTGCCGCGGTGCATTTGGCGAGTCACGCTCGCCACCCGCTAGAATCAGTAGGTCAACACCCGGGTTTGCCGGGCCACCATCCTTCAGGAGGACGCTTGTTCGCCGCCATTGCCCGGGTATTCCGGACGCCTGACCTGCGACGCAAGTTGTTGTTCACGCTCGCCATTATCGCGATTTACCGCATGGGTGTCTATATCCCTGCTCCCGGCGTGGACTACTCGAACGTCCAGCAGTGCCTTGCCGCGGGTAACACCACCGGCGGGCTGTACCAGTTCGTGAACCTGTTCAGCGGCGGCGCCCTGCTCCAGGTCTCCATCTTCGCCATGGGCATCATGCCGTACATCACGGCCTCGATCATCGTCCAGCTGTTGCGCGTGGTGATTCCGCGCTTCGAGGAACTGCACAAGGAAGGCCAGTCCGGACAGGCCGTCCTGACCCAGTACACCCGTTACCTGACGATCGCGTTGGGCCTGTTGCAGGCCACCACGCTGGTCTCGCTGGCCCGCAGCGGCATGCTCTTCCCCTCCTGCCAACTGCCGATCGTCCCGGATGACAGCTTGTGGATCATCGTGCTGATGATCTTCACGCTGACCGCCGGCACCGGCCTGATCATGTGGATGGGCGAGCTGGCCACCGAGCGCGGCGTCGGCAACGGCATGTCCCTGCTGATCTTCGTCTCCATCGCCTCGGGCTTCCCCTCCGCCATGGGCGCCATCGCCACCTCGCAGGGCTGGGGCGTCTTCATTGGCGTCATCCTCATCGGCGTCGCCGTGATCGGCCTGGTCGTCTTCGTGGAGCAGTCCCAGCGCCGCATCCCGGTCCAGTACGCCAAGCGCATGATCGGGCGCCGCACCGTGGGTGGCACCTCCACCTACATCCCGATCAAGGTCAACATGGCCGGCGTCATCCCGGTGATCTTCGCATCCTCGATGCTGGCGCTGCCGACCATGCTGGTCTCGTTCAACACGCGGGCCGACGGCACGCTGCCGGACTGGGCGCTGTGGGTGCAGACGAACTTCTCCGGCTCGTCCCCGCTCTACATGGTCGCCTACACGTTGCTGACCATTGGCTTCACCTACTTCTACGTCGCGATCACGTTCAACCCGACCGAGGTTGCCGACAACATGAAGCAGTACGGCGGATTCATCCCGGGCATCCGCGCAGGACGCCCCACGGCCGAGTACCTCGAGTACGTGCTCAGCCGCATCACCTTCCCCGGTGCCATTTACCTGGCATTCGTGGCCCTGATTCCGTTGATTGCCTTCGTGCTCATCAACGCCGATCAGAACTTCCCATTTGGCGGCACCTCGATCCTCATCATGGTTGGTGTGGGTCTTGAGACCGTCAAGCAAATCAACGCACAAATGCAGCAGCGACACTACGAAGGACTTCTGCGATGACAAGACTGTTGATCATTGGACCACCCGGTGCCGGCAAGGGCACCCAGGCGGACCGCATTTCCGAGCGCCTCAACGTTGTGGCCATCTCCACCGGCGACATCTTCCGCGCCAACGTCAAGGGCGGCACCCCGCTGGGCGTCGAGGCCAAGAAGTACATCGACGCAGGGAACTTCGTTCCCGACTCGGTCACCAACTCCATGGTCCGTGACCGCCTGTCCCAGGACGACGTCAAGGACGGCTTCCTGCTGGACGGCTACCCGCGCACCAGCGCCCAGGTCGACGAGCTGGATTCGATCCTGGCGGACGCCGGCGTGGAGCTTGACGCGGTGCTGCAGCTGACCGCCGATGACGACGAGCTCGTCGCCCGCCTGCTCAAGCGCGCCGAGATCGAGGGCCGCGCGGATGACAACGAAGAGGTCATCCGCCACCGCCTGGGCCTCTACCACGAGGAAACCGCCGTCGTGGTCAACCGCTACCAGGAGCGCGGCATCGTGCGCCTGGTCGACGGCATCGGCGAGATCGACGAAGTCACCGACCGCGTCATGGGCGCGCTGGGACAGAACGTCTAAATAGCTTGCACACGCGCAAACCGCGGGGATCGGCACCACACGTGCCGGCATCCCCGCGGTTTTTGCGCTAACGCCGCCCAGAAGATTCCTTGGAAGGGGACACACACCATGGCTTTGCGCCAACCAAAAATCGAGTACAAGACCAACACGCAGATCCTGAAGATGCGGGAAGCCGGATTGGTGCTGGCCGAGGCACTGGACGAAGCGGTTGCCGCCGCACAGATCGGGGTCACCACCGCACACCTTGACGAGGTGTTTGCCGCGGTGCTCGAACGCCACGGTGCGACATCCAACTTCAAGGGCTACCACGACTTCCCCGCGAACATCTGCGCCTCGGTCAACGACGAGGTCGTCCACGGCTTCCCGAGCGAGTACGTGCTCAAGGACGGGGACGTGCTGAAGATCGACGGCGGCGCCATCATCGAGGGCTGGCACGCCGACTCGGCACGCACCGTGATCGTGGGCAACGCGGACCCGGAGGACCAGCGACTGTCCGACATCACGCAGGAGGCCATGTGGCGCGGCATCGCGGCGCTTGCCGAGGCCCGCTTCGTCGGCCAGATCGGCGATGCCATCGACGACTTCGTCTCGGCCGTGCCGGGTAAGCCGCTGGGCATCCTGGAGGACTACGTCGGCCACGGCATCGGTTCGGAAATGCACCAGGCCCCGGACGTGCTCAACTACCGCACCGGCCACCGCGGTCCCCGCATCAAGCCGGGCATGTGCCTGGCCATCGAGCCCATGCTGGTGCGCGGGGGCCTGGAGACCAAGGTGCTCGAGGACGACTGGACTGTTGTCACCGTCGACGGAGCGCGCGCCTCGCAGTGGGAGCATTCGGTTGCCGTGCACATGGGCGGCATCTGGGTGCTGACTGCCCACGACGGGGGAGTGGCAGGCCTTGCCCCCTTCGGCGTGACGCCGTCCCCGATCGCTTCATAGCTTTCTTCCGCACCGGCCCACCTGCGGGCCGGTGCGGAAGCTGCCCGGAAAAAGTGTGGGCGATCTAACAAATCGGTTGGCCACTATGATTTCCCTTTAAGCCATATACCACGTAGGCTTGACTGTTGGTTGTCTGTTCCTTGGTGCCCAAAAGCTCATGCTTCGGGTGCCTCTGTTCTTGATGGCCAAGACCATAAACCTGTCGGGGGCAAAAGCCGCCGGCAACAAAAGTTAGCGGAGGATATGGCCAAGAAAGAGGGTGTCATCGAGGTAGAAGGCACCGTGTCAGAGGCACTGCCCAATGCGATGTTCCGTGTTGAGCTGCCCAACGGGCACGTTGTACTTGCAACTATCTCGGGAAAGATGCGTCAGCACTACATTCGAATCCTCCCAGAGGATCGCGTAGTGGTGGAACTCAGTCCGTATGACCTCAACCGCGGACGTATCGTTTACCGCTACAAGTAAAGATTTTTGTTCTTCCATCCCCTGGGGACGGGCGACAAAGGTAGTTACGCTCCACTTGAAACCGCAACCGCAAAAGGACAAAGCCTTGAAGGTTAACCCTAGCGTGAAGCCGATCTGCGATAAGTGCAAGGTGATCCGTCGTAATGGCGTGGTCATGGTGATCTGCGAAAACCCACGCCACAAGCAGCGTCAGGGCTAATTTCCCTCACGGGAAATCCTGCGCGTAGTAAAAGTAATTGGCAGCACAGCATCCACCGCGCGATGCATACCCACGGCACGGAGGCCGTGGACCGGGAACACTCGGGAATGTGCTGTTTTAGACCTCCGCACATCGAAAGGTAGACAGCATATGGCTCGTCTAGCTGGCGTAGACATCCCGCGCGAAAAGCGCGTGATTATTGCGCTCACATACATCTACGGCGTGGGCAAGACCCGTGCAGAACAGACCATCGCCGAGACCGGGATCAACCCGGACACTCGTGTGAAGGATCTGTCCGACGCTGAGCTGGTTCAGCTGCGTGACTTCATTGAAGGCAGCTTCAAGGTCGAGGGTGACCTCCGCCGCGAGGTGGCAGCTGATATCCGCCGCAAGGTTGAGATCGGCTCCTACGAAGGCATTCGCCACCGCAAGGGCCTGCCGGTCCGCGGTCAGCGCACCAAGACCAACGCTCGTACCCGCAAGGGCCCGAAGCGCACCGTCGCCGGTAAGAAGAAGACCCGCTAAATCTAGCGGTCGTCACTAAGCCAAATTTCTCGTAGGAGTAAGCATGCCCCCCAAGACTCGTGGAGCGGTCCGCAAGCCGCGTCGCAAGGACAAAAAGAATATCCCGCTCGGACAGGCGCACATCAAGAGCACCTTCAACAACACCATTGTTTCCATCACGGATCCCAACGGTGCTGTAATCTCGTGGGCCTCGGCCGGCGAGGTTGGATTCAAGGGTTCGCGTAAGTCCACTCCGTATGCTGCACAGATGGCCGCCGAGGCTGCTGCAAAGCGTGCACAGGAGCACGGACTTCGCAAGGTTGACGTTTTCGTCAAGGGCCCGGGCTCGGGACGCGAAACCGCGATCCGTTCGCTCCAGGCCGCTGGCCTGGAGGTTGGGTCCATCCAGGACGTTTCCCCAAGCGCACACAACGGCTGCCGCCCTTCAAAGCGTCGCCGCGTCTAATTGACTGTCTGGCTTTGATGCCGCCGCGTCTTTCTTCCGCAAGGGAGTTGGGCGCGGCGGCATGATCGCCACGGCAAGCCAGACCGAACCAGACGAACGCCGACGAGGCTTACGTCGTTTCCACCCCCTGTGTTGCGTCATATAGCGGACGCTCGCTGAAAGGAAATGTAAGTGCTTATTGCACAGCGCCCCACCCTGACCGAAGAAGTCGTAGCGGAGAACCGCTCCCGTTTCGTAATTGAACCGTTGGAGCCTGGCTTCGGCTACACCTTGGGAAACTCGCTTCGCCGTACCCTTCTCTCCTCCATTCCTGGTGCAGCTGTCACCAGTGTGCGGATCGACGGCGTACTGCACGAGTTCACCACCGTAGCCGGTGTTAAGGAAGATGTCACCGAGCTGATTCTGAACATCAAGAATCTCTCGGTCTCCTCCGAACACGATGAGCCGGTCGTCGCCTACCTGCGCAAGCAGGGCCCGGGCGTCGTCACCGCAGCCGACATCACCCCGCCAGCCGGCGTGGAATTCCACAACCCGGACCTGCACATCGCGACGCTGAACGCGAAGGGCAAGTTCGACATGGAACTGACCATCGAGCGTGGCCGCGGCTATGTTTCTGCAGCGCAGAACAAGAACGTGGACGCCGAGATCGGTCGCATCCCTGTGGATTCGATTTACTCGCCGGTACTCAAGGTGACCTTCCGCGTGGAGGCCACCCGTGTCGAGCAGCGCACCGACTTTGACAAGCTCATCGTCGATGTCGAGACCAAGGATTCGATGGCCCCGCGCGATGCAGTTGCATCTGCCGGCACCACCCTGGTTGAACTGTTCGGACTGGCTCGCGAGCTGAACACCGCCGCTGAAGGCATCGAGATCGGCCCGTCCCCGACGGACGCCGCCCTCGCAGCCGACATGGCGTTGCCGATCGAGGACCTCGAATTGACCGTTCGTTCGTACAACTGCCTCAAGCGTGAGGGCATCCACTCCGTGGGTGAACTCGTTGCACGCTCCGAGGCCGACCTGATGGACATCCGCAACTTTGGTGCGAAGTCCATCGACGAGGTCAAGGCGAAGCTGATCGATTTGGGTCTGGCCCTGAAGGATTCCCCTCCGGGCTTCGATCTTGCAGCACGTGCCGCCGCCATTGGCGACGATGACGTCTACGGTGACGAAGAAGTCTAAGACTTCTTGGCTCACCAGCTATAGAACTTAAACCTTTGTGCCCGGGTTCCCCCCGGGGTTCCGGGCACAAAGGCCACCATAATAGGAGAACACTATGCCTACCCCTCCCAAGGGTCCGCGTCTCGGCGGCAGCGCAGCTCACGAGCGTTTGATGCTCGCGAACCTGTCCGCGCAGCTGTTCGAGAACAAATCCATCACCACCACGCTGACCAAGGCCAAGCGCCTTCGTCCGCACGCAGAGCGCTTGATCACCTTCGCAAAGCGCGGAGACCTGGCCTCGCGTCGCCGCGTTCAGGCAGTCATTGCCTCGCGCAGCCGCACCAACAAGTCGATCGTTCACGAGCTGTTCGAGAACATCGCACCGCTCATGGCCGAGCGCCCGGGTGGCTACACCCGCATCACCAAGATCGGCAACCGCAAGGGCGACAACGCTCCGATGGCTGTCATCGAATTGGTCATGGAGCCGGTTTCCCCGAAGCAGGCCGTTGTGAAGGAAGCCGAAAAGGCTGCCGCAGTGGCTGCTCCGGCTGAAGAGGTCGTTGAGACCGAATCAACCGAAGCCGCAGAGGTTGCAGAGACCGAAGCTGCAGAGGAGAACAAGGCCTAGTCCTTGTTTACTCGGCAATAGCTGAATCGTTGGCCCGGTGCACTTATGCACCGGGCCAAAGTTTTAAGTACTGAAGCACCCCCGCCGTGCCATGGGCGCCCCCGGCGACAGGCGATAAGGGCGGGAGGACCCGCTCCGCGTCGGTGGGGGCGGCCACTGAACGAGGATCGTGAGATGAACACTTCCCCCATTGACCTCCGGCACCCCGGTCTTGCGCCGTCCGGAGGGGCCACCGAGCCCGCCACCGTGCGCCTGGCCATCCGGATCGGCTATGACGGAACCGCCTACAACGGCTGGGCGCTGCAGCCGGGCCTGCCCACCGTGCAGGGCGTCCTCGAGGCCGGCCTGTCAATGCTCGTCCGCCGCAACATCCGCACCGTGGTGGCAGGGCGCACCGATGCCGGCGTTCACGCCCGGAACCAGATCGCGCACTTCGATCTGACACCCACCGAGGTCGCGGGCCTGGCCCGCGGGTCGGGCCTGGAACCCGGTTTTGCCCTGCTGCGTCGACTGCGCGGGGTGCTGGGACGCGAGAACGGTGCGGTCCTGGTCCACGATGTCTGGATCGCACCGGATGGATTCGACGCACGCTTTTCCGCGCTCTGGCGCCGCTACTCGTACCGGATCGCCGACGGCCCGGCACGCTTCGACCCGCTCACCCGCGCCTACACGATGTGGCACAAGACAGAACTTGACGTCGGGTTGCTGAACTCCGAGGCCGTGAGCCTGCTCGGACGCCACGATTTCCTGTCTTTCTGCAAGCCGCGGGAGCATGCCACCACGATCCGCACGCTCACGGAATTTTCGTTTGTCCGCGATGCCGAGGGGATCATCGTGGCCCACCTGAAGGCCGACGCCTTTTGCCACAACATGGTCAGGGCCATGATCGGTGCATGCATCAAGGTCGGCGACGGACGCGAGACCCCGGGGTGGGTGGCCAGGCGACTTGCGGAGGCAGTGCGCGATTCACGGATCATGTTGGCCGACCCTCGCGCCCTGGTGCTTGAGGAAGTCGCCTATCCGCTGGATGACCACGAGATCGCCAGACGTGCTGCGTTGACGCGGACCCGGCGCAAGCCGGACGATATCACCACCGACCTGCCGGAGTTGCTCGGATTCACCGAGTAGGGACCCCCGTGGCGGCAAGGCCTGAGGCGGGAGCGCCGATCGGCCCGTGGGGGATTCCCTCTCCTGCAAGGCGAGCCAAACGCCGGTTCACAGTGGTGAAGTAGGCCTGCGCAGCGAAGCGGCTGAAGCTAGCTTCGGACCATGCCCACGCCGTGAAACTTCCGGATCTTGGCGATGACATGCCATGCGACACCGTATGCGGCCAATGCCATCATCGCCCCGGCGCCGCTTTGTCGGATGACGATCTGCAGGAAGACTTCGGCACTGGCCGTATCTTCGACCACCGGAACCACATCCTGGCCCAGGCCCACAAAAACAGCCGTCTCGGCCGGGACCAATAAGAACATGGCCAGCATCAGGGTGCGCACATAGCGGGCCCTGAGTTCGTCGGCACTTTCGATCGTGTCGGAGGCTTTTCGCCGTTTCAGGTACCAGATTGCCAGGAACCCCAGGCCTACGATGCTGCTGCCATGTTGCAGGATGCGGAAGAGGGGAATGCCGCCAACGGGTGAAATGCCCAGGAAGGGCAATTGCTGAACCACCCACCCGGAAGAATGCGTAAACGAGTCCCACACGAGGTGGGTGAGAAGCCCGAGCATCAGGGAGTAGAACGTCCACAGAACGATGCGCGCGCTGGTGGGCCGACGTCCCGTGGGAGCGGGATTGGCCGGTATCCAGGACTTGGGAAGTGCCCATCGAACTGGTTCCCGCACCAGCCACAGGAAACCGGCCAGCACCAAGGCCAGCGGCAATCCGACGGACAAGATCTGGGTGAAATCGTGCGAATTGACGCCGTTGAGGATTGAGGCGAACCGGCCGTGCCTGCTTGGTGGCACCATCAGGAAGTATGGAAGATCAGGGGCCATCGCGCCTGCGACAAGCGCGAGCGGAACGAGCGGCTGGCGCACGAACGGAAGGACAGCGGCCGCATGGGCCAGGGTAAAGGGCAATGGGATCCTTGAATCGTTGCGTCGTAGTCCGGGAGGCAACATTTTTCTGATGCGCAGGAGGTAGCTTCAAGCCTAATTGGCTCGTTGCGGGATGTCCCTGCTGTGCACTGTTGCGACCGACACGTCTGCCTTGGTTGTGGAGCAATCCACGGCATTCGCAACCAGTCGGCATATCCAAACCGGGAGCAATCCCGTGCGCAAAGAGAACGGACGTTTGGTGCCGCTGGTACGGGCCTACGTGACTCTTTTTGCCTTGAAGATGGCTTGTCGGCAGGCTCACTGCGGGCGCTTTGGCGGTGCAGGGGTTAATCCGATAGACTATGGGCTGTTGTGCGTGTCCTTTGTTCGACACAACCTTCTCCGCGTGACGGCTCAGTTGCAGAGCCACTGGTCTGCTGGGATTGCGAACATTCATGGACGGCCGGTCTTTTCAGTCCTCACCTGGCGAACTGGTTACAGCGCATCGAACACAGCACATCTACAACAGTGGATCTCACAGCCGCTGCTTGGAACTGTGCTTGACCAGTAACCAATAAAACAAAGGCAATTACAGTGCGTACGTTCACTCCAAAGCCGGCTGACCAGACCCGCCAGTGGCACATCATTGATGCCACCGACGTTGTACTTGGTCGCCTCGCCGTCCAGGCCGCAACCCTGCTGCGCGGCAAGCACAAGGCTACCTTCGCCCCCCACATGGACATGGGCGATCACGTCATCATCATCAACGCCGAGAAGGTTGCCCTCACCGGCGCCAAGCTCGAAAACAAGCGCGCCTACCGTCACTCGGGTTTCCCGGGCGGCCTGAAGTCCGTGACCTACGCCGAGCTTCTTGAAAAGAACCCGGTCCAGGCAGTGGAGAAGGCCATCAAGGGCATGCTCCCGAAGAACTCGCTGGCTGCGGATCAGCTGTCCAAGTTGAAGGTCTACCGCGGTGCCGAGCACCCGCACGCTGCACAGCAGCCGCAGACCTTCGAAATCACCCAGGTCGCGCAGTAGCGCTGGGCCCCGAGAACAAGACTTTAGGAGAATATCGTGGCTCAGAACACTGAAGAAACCACTGAATTCGAGGGTGAAGCTCCGACTTCGTACACCTCGGAGACCGTTGCCGTTGAGGCAGAAGCCGTCAAGGAACGTCCGGCACTGACCGTTGCAGGCGCAGCAGTCGGCCGTCGCAAGCAGGCAATTGCCCGCGTGCGCGTCGTCCCGGGTACCGGCAAGTGGACCCTTAACGGTCGCACCCTGGAAAACTACTTCCCGAACAAGCTGCACCAGCAGGATGTCAACGAACCGTTCAAGCTCCTCGAGCTCGACGGCGCCTACGACGTTCTTGCACGCATCCACGGTGGCGGCCCCTCGGGCCAGGCCGGTGCGTTGCGCCTGGGCATCGCCCGTTCGCTGAACGAAATTGACCGCGACAACAACCGTGCAGCCCTCAAGAAGGCCGGCTACTTGACCCGTGACGCCCGCGTCATCGAGCGCAAGAAGGCTGGTCTCAAGAAGGCCCGTAAGGCTTCGCAGTTCTCCAAGCGCTAAACCGCTTGTTCCGGCCCCTGGGCTGGATGTACGAAGGTCCCGCAACCCCAAGGGTTGCGGGACCTTCGTTTCTTAATGTGTTTTTGGCTTCAAGGGGCCCGCCGGGGCGACGCCGTTCGTTGCGCTAGCCCTGCTCTTCCCGTGCCGGAGGGGCTGCGGTGCCGGAGGACTTCGGTGTGGCTTCGCCCCCGGTGGGGAGACAAGACTGTTCCGCCGCCGCCGACGTTGCAGTTGCGTCCAATCCGAGTTCCGGATCGCAGGCTTCCGGGATAGCAGATGGAACCGGGATCGATGGTGCAGGCTCCGGGGTAGCCTTTGCGCTCGCTTCGGGCGACGGTGCAGGCTTGGCAATTGCCGGCGGTTCCACCGTTTCGGCTTCCGGCGCGGGCTTGGGCTCTGGCTTCGGTGAAAGCTTAGGCGCCGGTTCGGGGGCAGGTTTTGGTGTCGGCCCTGGCTTGGCTTCCGGTGTCGGCACCGGGGCAACAACTGCGGGCGATTCTGACGCGTTGCTTTCCGGCGCAGGAACAGGCTTTGGCTCGGGCGATGTTTCGGGTGTCTGCTCCGGCGCGGGCTTTGGCACGGTTTCGGGCGTTGGCTCTGGTTGTGGCTGTGGCTGTGGCTTCGGCGTGGTCTCAGGCTTTGGCTCGGGTTGGGGCTTCGGCGTGGTCTCAGGCTTTGGCTCGGGTTGGGGCTTCGGGGTGGTCTCAGGCTTTGGCGTGGTTTCGGGCGTCGGCTCTGGTTTGGGCTTTGGCGTGGTCTCAGGCTTCGGCGCGGGAGCCGGCTTCGGGGTCGGCTTGGCGGTTGGATCCGGTGCGGGTTTCGGCGTCGGAGGCGCCTTGACGGCCGGTATGGTGTCTCGTCCTGGATCGGACTTTTTCTTGCCGGACTTTTTGGATTCCGTCTTGTTCGGCAGCTCGAGCTCCAAGTCATGACCGAGCAGGGCCCTTGGGCCTTGGGTATTGGTCCTACTCACCAGGTTGCCGGCATTAAGGGACTGACCCGGTTGCCCATTCGACCCGGGAAGATACGGCCTCGGGTCCACCCAACGGCCACTGATGATGACCTCGAAATGCACATGGCATCCTGTGGAGTTCCCCGTGGTACCGCTCAACGCAATGACCTGGCCCTGTTTCACAAAATCCCCAACTCGGGCCAGCAGCTTGGAGTTATGGCTGTATCCGGTCCGGACGGAGCTTCCGTGCTCAATGGTCACGCGCATTCCGGAGTGGCCGGCCCATGCCGATACGACGACAGTTCCATCGGCGGTCGCATATACGGGCGATCCGCAAGCAATTCCATAATCTTGCCCGACATGTGTCTGGTGTCCAGCCCCTGTGGGATTCTTCCGCCAGCCGAAGCGACTCGTGATGAATCGTGTTGTCACCGGATGAATGAGGTGGATCTTGCCGGGCAGAAGTCTTTGCGCGGACACCCGCTGATTTGCAACCATGTCCGCTGTGTTTCCACCGGTGACGCGGTTCCACAGAGTGTTTCCGCCGCTCGAATCAGGGCTGCTCGAACCAGGGCTGCTCGAATCAGGGGTGGCAGTTACTGGAAAACCTGGTGCAGCGCTTCTGAAATCCAGCCACTGCCGCGACATGGTGGTGCCCCCGCCTTGAAGACCTAACCACACAGAATCCAGTCCGGTCTCCGCATTCGTGGAAGTTCCCATCGGGGACTGCGAAACCAATCGGAATTGGCCTGTTTGAAAGGCGGGTGCAGCCGAAGGCGCCAACCCGAAGGCAATGGCCATTCCCAACGCAGCCACACGTGTTGCCTTGCTCGATGTATTCCTCCGGTGTCTGGCACGGATAGAACCGTTCGAATGCAATTTTTTCACCGAGTAACGCCCCCCAAGAATAGCCACATGCAGCGCATAGCCTAGCGATGGCTCAAGAAGGATGCCTACCCCGACAAAAATCGAGTGGTGGTTGCGGTCACCCCAATAACCGAACGCTTAGGCATCACGGTAACGCACGAGCGCCATTGTGAGAAGAGCAACGGCTGGCGTATTTTCTTCCCCTGCCGGCGGACGCCGGAGCGTCTCCCGCCCAGGGGCTAAGGCCGGGCGCAGTAACCCCAGACCAAGTGCCAATACCCTCCTTTGCCCTGGATGGGCGGGAGCGATTCCAGGACGCCATTCCAGAGGACCGCGGGTGGACGGGACGCCATCCGGAACTGGCCTGAGTGGCACGGGTTGACTAAACAAGTCTGATCGATCTATTTACTTCTCCCGATCCGTGATCCATAGTGGGTTCATCTTGGGGGGCATGGTCTTAGCTTGGGAAGCGCAGGGGCCGTCTTCTGGGTACACCTTGGCCCAATGACGAAAAGCGCCGGGCCAGATTTTTGGGGAGAATACGGTGCACAAGCAAAGCAGCGTGTCCGGATCGCCGGGCAAAAAACCAACGTCCGGCTCGCCGGGCCGGAAATTGGGGTCAATTGCCGCGGCTGCGGCAATGGTCATAACGGGAGCGATTGCGAACGTTCCCGCAGGACTGGCGGCACCGCCACCGGGTCAAGATTTCAACGTCTCACAGGGCGATCTCGAATTCATTATCAAACAAATTGATATCGCTGAGGCGCATGCCGAGGATGCAATGGCCAACGCAAATTCATCACCATTGTGTAAGCCAACGTCAAAGTTTGACATTCCAACACAAACACATATCGACCTAGATGGAGATCCCTGCGTGGGATCTCCACTTTTGCCGTTCGGACTGCGGACGGTGGACGGTCGATGGAACAACCTGATGCCTGGCCAGGACGGGTATGGGACAGCCCAGGAGGTCTTCCCGCGCCTGCTTGAAGCCGAATACAAAGACGCTCAGGTCAGGCCCGATGGTGCGCCAGGAGCTCCCGGACCTACGAGCTACACCCAAACCGAGGGCTTCGTTTATGACTCGGAACCGCGCACCATCAGCAACCTGATTGTTGACCAAACGGCGGACAATCCCGCCGCTGGCGAAGTCGCTGCCCGTGTTGACGGCGCAGGCCTGGAAATGGGCGAGGCACCGACGCGCGTCTTTGGTGCCAACTCGGCGGCAACTTCTGCCGCGATCAGCAAATCCTTCTTCCCGGCAAACACGGAAAACGTTGTCATCTCCCGGTCCAATGACTATGCAGATGCATTGGTGTCCGGCTCAGTGGCAAAGGCACTCAACGCGCCGGTATTGCTGGTCAGTTCGAACAGCATTCCGGCCGACATTGCAACGGAGCTGACCCGGTTGAACCCGGTGAACATCATAGTGGCCGGCGGACCCACCGCTGTCTCCGATGCCGTGTTCACGGAACTTGGTACCTACGCATCCGGGGCTGTTTCGCGTGTAGCCGGTGCCAACCGGTACGAAACGGCTGTGGAGCTCAGCAAGTTTGCGAACCCCGATGCATCTCCGACGAACCCGGAAGCACGTGTCTATGTCGCAACAGGTGCCAGTTTTTCTGACGCCTTGGCGGTTGCCGCTCCAGCTGCACGGGATGGGCATCAGGTCCTGCTCGTCGGGCAGAACACCGTTCCGGCCGTTGTACTGGCCGAATTGCAACGACTAGCCCCACAGGAAATTGTCATCCTGGGCGGACCCATTGCAGTTTCCGAGTCGGTTGAAACCACCCTGCGGGCCTCCTGGCCCGTGACCCGGATTGGCGGAGCCACGCGGTACGACACCGCGGCAATGATTTCCGCCGCCAATTACACGCCTCCGGTGGACACGATCTACGTGACGACCGGTTCCAACTTCCCGGACGCGCTAAGCTTGGCGCCGGTGGCGGGAGCCAAGGGCGCACCGATTCTGCTGGTTCCGGCAAACGGCACCATCCCACCTGCGATCCTCGCTGAAATCCAACGACTTCAGCCCAGGAACGTGGTGGTCGTCGGCGGACCGGTCGCTTTGGCACCGGCACTGGACGGAGCACTGGCACCGTTGATCACGAGCGACACATACCAGATTCCCGACATCGCAACAGATGAGGGGCTTTCCGCTTCGGCCACGAGCCTCTTCACCATCTTCGGGCAGTTCTTCGACCATGGATTGGACCTGGTTTCCAAGGGCGGCAATGGAACCGTTGTCATTCCGCTGCAGCCAGACGATCCGCTGTATGTCGCCGGCTCGCCCACCAATTTCCTGATGCTCACCCGTGCAACCATCGACTCCACCGATGGCCAACGCGAGCACGTCAACAGGACCACTCCGTTTGTTGACCAGAACCAGACCTATGGTTCTCATGCCTCACACCAGGCGTTCATGCGCGAGTACGTGTTGGTTGATGGCCGGCCGACGCCGACCGGAAAGATCCTCAACGGTGCCGGCGGCGAAGGCCTCCCAACCTGGAAGAATGTCAAGGACCAAGCACGAAGCATCCTTGGCATCGAGATGGATGACTTTGACGTCCTGGATGTGCCGCTGCTCGTGACCGACCCGTACGGCTCACTTGTTCTTGACGCCAACGGCCAGGCCCAGATGGTCTTTGAAGGCAATGAGCTCAGGTCGGGCAACCGGACAACTCCGCTGTCAACCGATGGCGTGCTCACCGCGAATGTCTCGTTCCTGGATGACATTGCCCACGGGGCCACCCCGGTGCTCGTAAATAACCCGAACGATCCCAATGGACCGCAGATTCCGGGTTACGACAATGCAACCCTGGAATCGCACTACATCACCGGCGACGGTCGCGGCAATGAGAACATCGGGCTCACTTCCGTCCACCATGTGTTCCACTCTGAACACAACCGGCTGATGGAACAGGTGAAGGAAGAACTGGAAACCAATGTGCCGGCGGCATTGCTCGAACGCTACCAGGCCGACGGTTTCTGGACCTACGGCGAACGTCTCTTCCAGGCAGCTCGGTTCTTCACCGAAATGCAGTACCAGCACTTGGTCTTCGAGGAATTTGCTCGCCGCATCCAGCCCGCGATCGATCCGACGGCGCTGAATGAGAACTCCTACCAGCCAGAAGTGAATTCCTCCATCAGGGCCGAATTCGCCCATGCCGTGTACCGGTTCGGACACTCCATGCTCCGCGAGACAGTCCCACGCACGCACGGAACGCAGACGACCGAATTGCCGTTGCTTGATGCGTTCCTGGCTCCGAAGGTATTCGCCACCGGACCTGACGGACAGCCAATGTCCGCCGACGAATCGGCCGGCGGAATCCTGAAGGGCCTGGCCAACCAAACCGCAAATGGCATCGACGAGTTTGTCACCGATACCCTGCGGAACAAGCTGCTCGGTTTGCCGCTGGATCTGCCGGCCATCAACCTGGCGCGCGCACGGGACACCGGTGTCGCCTCGATGCAGACAGCACGCGATACGTTTTACAACGAATCGGGCGACTCGCAGCTGCAACCCTATGAAAGCTGGGAAGATTTCCGGCTCTCCATGAAGAACCCCGAATCCATCGGGAACTTCCTGGCCGCGTACGCCAACCACGCCACGGTGAACGACGCAACCACGCTTGCCGACAAGCGCGCAGCGGGCGCGGCACTTGCAGCGGACGCCGCATTCATGAATGCCCCGGCCGCAGGCACCGGCCTCAACGATGTTGACCTGTGGATGGGCGGCCTGGCAGAAAAGCCGTACATCTTCGGCGGCATGTTGGGTTCCACCTTCAACTACGTCTTTGAGCAGCAGCTCGAGGACCTGCAGAACGGTGACAGGTTCTACTACCTCTCCCGCAACCTGGGCAACACGCTCTTCCACTCCCTGGAAGCGAACTCGTTCTCCCAGATCGTCCTGCGCAACACCACCGCGGACCGTGTTCCGCATGACGTGTTCGCATCTCCGCAGGCAACGTTCAACCTGGATTCCACCCAGGCGGAACTGAACGCCGCGGGCCTGACCGGCAGCCAAGCTGACGGCTGGCGCTTCAATGGCGCCGAACACGTGGTCATCCAGGACACCGACGCCGCAAGCACCATCCGCGGCGGTCTCGGCGACGACTCCATCTGGGGCAAGGGCGGCAACGACAGGATCGAAGGTGACGACGGTGTTGACGTCCTGATGGGCGGGGACGGCGACGATATCCTCAACGACCTCTTCGGCGACGGAGACAGGTTGCAGGGCGAAGCCGGCAACGACGTCATGAACCCGGGCCCGGGAGTCGGGGACCTCACCTTCGGCGGATCGGGCATCGACTGGATGCTCGGAGGCCAAGACAGGGTCACCGCCCACGGCGGACTCGGCGATGACTTCATGATCGGTTCCACCGGTTCCGATATCCTCTACGGCGACGAGGGCAATGACTGGCTTGAAGGCCTGGGCGGCCCCGACCTGGTCCAGGGCGACATGGGCAACACCATGGTCAACGATCCGAACCTCTACCACGGCGGACATGACATTCTCATGGGCAATGGTGGAAACAACGACATCGACGCAGAGGGTGGCGACGACATCATGGTTGCCGGGCCGGGAACCGAGAGGTACTCCGGCGTCCTAGGATTTGACTGGGTGACCCACAAGGGCCACACCACACCGGTCAACTCCGACATGGGCTTCATCGTGGGCATGCCGCTCGACTTGAGCGGCATCAGGGACAGGTTCCTGCAGACCGAAGCCACCAGCGGATGGACCGGAAACGACATCATTCGCGGCTCGCAGGGCGACCCGGACCTCTCGTTCGATCCGGCAGGCGGAGCAGTCGGCTATGGGCACCACCTGACCCAGGAACACCTGGATCGCGTGGACAACCTTCGCGAGCTGCTCGGCGGGGGAGAAGTTCCTGCCTACTCCCGTCCGTTCCTGCTCGACGACCCGCTCACCTTCGAAGGGGACTTCAACAACAACATCCTGCTCGGAGGCACAGGCTCGGATCTTCTTGAACCGCGCGACGGACGCAACTTCGTCGACGGGGATGCGTGGCTGAACGTTCGCATCGAGTACCGGCCTGCCGGCGGTGCAGTGGAGTCCCGGGATTCCATGACTGCCTTCAACACCCGGCTGCTCAATGGAACGATCAACCCGAGCGAACTGCATATGGTTCGCGAGGTCCTGCAGCTGGAGAATGAAGCTGACAACATTGACACGGTGGTCTTCGAGGGCGTCGCGGCGGATTACACCGTGACCGAGCTGGAACCCAACGTCGTCAAGGTCGTGAACGTGCTCGAGGGCGAGGCAAAGTCCAACACCCTGCGCAACATCGAGCGCATCCAGTTCAACGACCAGGTTGTCTGCCTCCCGCTGGGCACCACGGCGAATTGCGGCCAGGCCGAGGGTGAGGTCCAGCTGGGCTTCACCGCACCGATCACCGAAAACGGCGTCGTCACCACCGACGCCGGCGGAGTCACCGACTCCGACGGCATCGAATCGGACCTGACTTACTCGCTGCAGGCCTTCGTGGAAGCGGAGACCGCTGAATTCACCAACGCGTGGGTCACCACCCAGGCGAATGAGACGGGTACCTTCACCCTCACCGACGCCGAAGTCGGCGCCCCGGTCCGGGTACAGATCACCTACATTGACGGTGCGGGAACGCATGAACAGATCGCCTCGGAACCCACCGCGGCAGTCGCCAACGTCAATGACGCTCCGGTGGGTGCGGTCATCGCACCACAGGCAGCACAGGTCGGTGACAGCCTGCGGATCGCCACCCAAATGAGTGACGAGGATGGTGCGGAAGCGGTGCTCGCAGGGACAGGTGGCGTGTACACCTGGCAGCAGAGTCCCAACGGAACCGACTGGAGCGATATCGCCGGAGCCACCGGCGATGGGTCCAACGCGGCCTCGTTCACAGTCACCACCGCACAGCAGAACAACTTCATTCGCCTGGCCATCGCCTACACCGATGACCAGGGCCAGGATGAAGTGGCACTGTCCAACGCAACGGACATAGTCCCGAGCGCTTTGAACACGCTCCCGGCACCATAGGCGGCCCCCCACCTAGAAGTACCTGGAGCGCCTAAAGGATGGGTGTCGTTTCCTTACCCGAGGAAACGACACCCATCGCCGTGCCTGCAGTTATTTGGCCCGCGTGGCCATGTGGATTACTTGAGGCTCAGGTTTCCATAGGCCGTGAGATAGGGGAGGAGATCGGGTTTGCTCCTTGGCCCCAGACGTATCGTCATGGCCGCGGAGCCCGAGCGAAGACCAAGGCTGAGGTCAAGGATTGCTGCGGGGTTGGCAGCGGATCTGGTGCCCGCGGGAATCAGGAACCTCGCTCCGTCCCCGGTGATCTCACTGGGTTCAATCCTTTGTGTCGGGCCGGTAGCCTGCGAGTCCCGCGCGGAGATCACCAAATGCAGTGCATCGACAACCAGTTGTTTTTCCTCCCGGTCGATGTCGACTTCGAGCTGTCCATCCGGTCGGAAACGGATGCAGTCCAGAGGAGGCTCGAGGAGACCCAGGACGGAAAGGGCCCGCTGGTTGCCACGGGCCAAATCCAGGGTTTCCTGCCAGCGTCTGGAGATCGCGGGGCTGGTGAAATCCTGGGCCTGCTCGAATCCCCGCGCAGACATACTCGAAGCAAGTTCCTCGTTGACGAGCAACCGTATGACGGTACCGGCCGCGGCTGCAATGTCGCCGTATTCGACCAAATAGCCGGTCTCGCCCTGCTTGATGACTTCTCTCGGACCGAAATGCACATCGAAGGCCACCGGAATGCACCCGTATGACTGGGCCTCGAGGAGCACGCTTGCCGTCGACAGATACTGTCCCACCGCGGCGACATGGCCACGGAAGTGCACGATTTACCCCAGGCCCAGATCTGCGACCTGCTTCTCCAAGGCCTGGCGTTGTTCGCCTTCGCCGAGAATGTCGAGCTCGATGTCCGGTGCGAGCCACCGTGCCGACGATATCGATGATCTGGACCACGTTCTTGTTGGCAGTCAACCGGCCCACGTAAACGACCTTCGTGGTGTCAAACAAGGCGAAGGCCTACGACAAGGTTTTCGTTGTAGGTCCGGCAGCCATTGCGCGGCACGAGGCGCGATTGATCGACTGTGATTTTGACAAGCTCCTGGTGACCGGCAGGCCCCAACTTGGTGTGGATTTTGAGCCGACCTTATCGGAGAGCGAGCAGCGGACGGTCACTTATTCGCCGACCTGGGAGGGTGAGAACTACGACAACAACTACACTTCGGTGGACGTGTACTGATTTTTCGAGTGTCGGACTGGACTTCCTCTACCTGTGCGTTGACAAGCCCCTGATCCTGACCGACCGCCGGGGATACATCTGACAAACTGCATGAAGACGCCCCGGTCTCCTCCGCCTGCCGAGTGGTCAATCAGGCGGGCCACGGTTCACTCGACACCCTGCTCGAATCGTGGATCGAGGATGACGAGATGGCCGCCTCAGGGCGCGGGAACTCTACTTCGGGGCCGCGCGCGGGGACTCTACCGAGCGCTTCCATGAGCAGGTGTCGGGGCTCATGGCCGAACGGCTGTCCAAGCTTCCCAAGCCCCGGACCGGGGCTTCACGCTAGCTCGGAGCCTTGGATGCCCGAGTGCCGCAACAAGGGGGGTTCTGCTAGAGTTCCTGGTTGGGTTCGAGGCGAACGTTCGTGACGTGGTCCCTGGTGATGGACACCGAACGTTCCACCGCCTGCCAGGTTTCCTCACCGGCGGTGCACAGGACGAGAACGTCGTACACCCCGGGCAACAGGTCGAAGTCGGTGGAGTCGGCCGGGGACACCGGTCCAAGTGCCGCCGACGCGCCACCCAGTCCGCCTCCGCCGGAGGTGACCTCACTGGTGTTCTGGGCGCTGGCCTGGCAATCGGCGCCCGCGGGGAGCCCAGGGTCCGCCAACTCCAGCACCATTGATCCCTTCACGGAGCCGGCGCCGGAAGATGGGCGCTCGCCGGTGCCCGCGGAAGCCGAGGCGCTTGTCGTCGGGTTCGACGTGGGGCTTTCGACGGCCGCGGAAGATGAAGGCACCGGTTCCGTGGAGCCCCGTGCGGACGGGTCACTGGTCGGACTGGGCGGTCCCGGTCCGAAGAAGGCGCATGCCGAAAGCATGCAGATGATGCTTGTGCCACCCAAAAAGATTGCACCTATCCTGGATTTCCCCCGAGTCCCCATGGGCCCAGTATGTCAGGCCAAGCCTCGCCTGTCAGGAGTCGAGCGCAGGAAATGTCTTGGTTCTTTTTCAATGGCTTTCCCCTGGAGCGGCTTGCCAATTCCAGATCGGCCATGGGGATTCGAAACGTGGGTTACCGTTTCGGTATTTCCGAGTAATCCCCCCAGAGGACCGGCAGCGATGTGGGTGATCGAATCGCTGCGAAATCGTGCATGAACATCCAACGATCCTGATTGTCATCAGGGGAAGGTTCGCGCCGATCCCTGCGTCATTCCCGCCCCGGCTTGTGGTTTTGCGGGCACTGCACGGGGGCTCCGGAAAAGAGTCAACACACGCTATTTACATTGGAGAGCTCTCGCGCCATAGTTGTCCGTACTTGGGGGGTTCAGGTCACTCACATTGGGCTTTTGGGGGAGTGCCAGTTCCTCGGTCAAACACGGCCGACGGTCAATCCGTCGCGCCGTCATCACCTTGGGAGTGCATTAAATTGAAAAAAAATGGGGAAAAGTCCGGGCAACCGGGCAAAAAATGGGGGGCCCTTGCAGTTGGGGCTGCATTGGTTGCGACCGGTGCGCTCGGGCCGATTGCGGCCGCAGTTGCCGCACCTCCGCCGGGTCAGGACTTCAACGTCACGCAAGGCGACCTGGAATACATCATCAAGCAGGTCGAGATCTCCGAAGCGCATGCCAGGCGAAATCTCACAAATCCCGATGCGTCGCCGCTGTGCGGAAACGGCAAGCGGTTCGACGTCGCGTCGCAGACATTCTTCGACGCGAACAACGACCCCTGCGTGGGAAATCCGCTGCTGCCGCACGGCCTGCGGACCGTTGACGGGCGGTGGAACAACCTCATGCCGGGCCAGGACGGATTCGGCACGGCACAGGAAACGTTCCCGCGCCTCGTTCCGGCCCAGTACAAGGACGCCGAGGTCACGCCGCCGCGCGCCCCGGGAAACGCCACGGATGAACCCGGGGCAGCCACGAGCTACAAGCAGACCGAAGGATTCGTCTACGATTCGGAACCACGCACCATCAGCAACCTGATCGTCGACCAGACGACCGGCAATCCGGCCGCCGGCGAAGTCGTCCAGCGGGTCGAGGGGGCAGGCCCGGAGGGCGCAAACAACACCTTCATCCCCGATATCGCCACCGACGAGGGGCTTTCGGCCTCCGCCACCAGCCTGTTCACGATCTTCGGCCAGTTCTTCGACCACGGCCTGGACCTCGTGTCCAAGGGCGGGAACGGAACCGTTGTGGTGCCCCTGAAGGAGGACGACCCGCTCTATGTCCCGGGCGGGCGCACCAACTTCCTGACCCTGACCCGCGCCACCATCGACACCGGTGATGACGGCACGGCTCGCGAACACGTCAACCGCACCACGCCGTTCGTGGACCAGAACCAGACCTACGGATCGCACGCATCACACCAGGCGTTCATGCGCGAATACGAACTCGTCGAGGGCAAGCCCGTTCCCACGGGGAAGATCCTCGACGGGGCAGCAGGAGGTCTTCCCACGTGGGACGATGTCCAGGCCCAGGCAGCCGATAAGCTCGGAATCATCCTGGACGACTTCGACGTCCTGGACGTGCCGCTGCTCGCCACGGACCCCTACGGACACCTGATCCTCGGAGCCTCGGGCATGCCCCAGTTGGCCACCACCGGAGGGTTCAAGGAAGGCAACATCGGCTCACCGATCGTCACGGACGGGCTCACGGCAAATGCATCGTTCCTGGACGACATCGCCCATGGTGCGACGCCGGCCGAGCCAAAGCCGTCGGTTCCCAATGATCCGAACTCCCCGCTGATCCCCGGCTACGACAACGACGCCCTGGGCAAGCACTTCATCACGGGCGATGGTCGCGGAAACGAGAACATCGGCCTGACCGCCGTGCACCACGTCTTCCACTCGGAGCACAACCGCCTGCAGGCACAGATCCAGGAAGAACTCGCTTCGATGCCTGCCGACCTGCAGAGTCGCTTCAACGCAAACGGATTCTGGGACAAGGGCGAGCGACTGTTCCAGGCCGCCCGCTTCCTGACCGAGATGCAGTACCAGCACCTGGTCTTCGAGGAATTCGCCCGCCGGATCCAGCCGGAGATCGACACCACTGTGCTGAATGAGAACTCGTACCAGCCGGACGTGAACTCCTCGATCCGCGCCGAGTTCGCCCACTCCGTCTACCGGTTCGGGCACTCCATGCTGCGGGAGACCATCCCGGTGGAACAAGCCGACGGCACGTTCGCCGACAAGCAACTCTTGGAGGCCTTCCTCAATCCCGCTTTGTTTGCGGCTTCGGGAACCGATTCCGCGGATGCCGCGGGCAACATCCTCAAGGGCCTGGCCAACCAGACCGCCAACGGCGTCGACGAGTTCGTCACCGATACCCTGCGCAACAAGCTTCTTGGCCTCCCGCTCGATCTCGCCACCATCAACATGGCGCGTGCGAGGGAAACCGGTACTCCGGGCCTCCAGGCGGCGCGCAAGGTGTTCTTTGCCGAGACGCGCGATCCCCAGCTGCAGCCCTACTCCAGCTGGCAGGACTTCAAGCTCTCGATGAAGAACCCGGAATCAATCGTCAACTTCATCGCCGCCTACGGCAACCACCCGTCCCTGACCGCCGCCACCACCCTGGCAGCCAAGCGTGCAGCCGGTACGACGCTCGCGGGCGACACGGCATTCATGAACCTGCCCGCGTCCGAAGCCGGCCTGGACGACATTGACCTGTGGATGGGTGGACTGGCCGAGAAGCCGTTCGTCTTCGGCGGCATGCTCGGGGCCACGTTCAACCACGTCTTTGAGAAGCAACTTGAGGACCTGCAGAACGGTGACAGGTTCTACTACCTCTCACGCAACCTGGGCAACTCGCTCTTCCACTCGCTGGAGGCGAACTCGCTGTCCCAGATCGTGCAGCGCAACACCACCGCGGACCGCGTCCCGCACGATGTCTTTGCGGCACCGCAGCTGACGTTCAACCTGGACGACGGCGCCACCCGCCAGGCCGAGCTCAACGCGGCAGGCCTCACCGGTTCGCAGGCCGACGGCTGGCGGTTCACCGGAGACGAACACATCGTCGTCCAGGACGCCAAGGATGCCGAGGGTGCCGACCAAAGCAGCACCATCCGCACCGGCATCGGTGACGACTCGGTCTGGGGCAAGGGCGGCAACGACACCATCGAAGGTGACGACGGCGCAGATGCCCTCATGGGCGGCGACGGCGACGATGTCCTGACCGACATCTTCGGCGACGACCGTCTCCAAGGTGAAGCCGGCAACGACGCACTCAACGGCGGACCGGGCCTCGGCGACCTGCTCTTCGGTGGTTCCGGGCAGGACTTCATCGTCGGCGGCCAGGACTTCTCCACCAGCTTCGGCGGGCTCGGGAACGACTTCATCCTTGGCTCCACCGGCCGCGACAACGTCCGCGGCGATGAGGGAGATGACTGGATCGACGGCGGAACCAACGCCGACCTTCTGGTCGGCGACTTGAGCGGCACCGCTCAAAACGACCCCGGGATGTATCACGGCGGACACGACGTCCTGGTGGGCCGGACCGGCAACAACGACCACGACGCCGAAGGCGGCGACGACATCATGGTCGGCGGCCCCGGCACCGACCGCTTCCACGGCATGCTCGGATTCGACTGGGTGACCTACGACAAGACCAGCCACCCGATTCGCGCCGACCTTGACCCCGTCCAGATCGTGCCGGGCGTCGAAAGCTCCATCGTCGATCGCTACGACGAGGTCGAGGCGTTCTCCGGATTCGACGGGGATGACGTCGTCCGCGGCGTCCGCAACCGTGATGCATTCGAAGACCCCCAGAGGGACAAGATCGGGTACGGCCACCGGCTGACCCAGGCGCAGCTGGACCGCGTCACCGGCCTTCGTGACCTGCTCGGCGGCGGCGAGCAGCCTGTCTACGCCCTGCCCTTCCTTGACGGACAGACCTTCGATGCCGAGGACATGAACAACAACCTCATCCTCGGTGGCGGCGGCAGCGACCTGATCGAGCCCCGTCGGGGCGAGAACTTCGTCGACGGCGATGCCTGGCTGGACGTGAACATCGCCCTGGGCGATGAACGTTCCGATACGCTCGAGCCCTTCATCGAGCGCATCTTCGATCGCGCCATCAACCCGTCGGAGCTGACGATCGAACGGAAGATCCAGATCGCCACGGGCGGAAGCGACACCGTCGTGTACGGCATCAATGCCGACGAGGCGCAGCTCGAAGCCCTGCCCGACGGCATGGTCAAGGTGACCACTACCGGAAACGACGCCAGCGTGGATGTGCTGCGCAACATTGAGCAGCTGCAGTTCGCCGACGGCATCATCGACATCAGCAACGGCCTCGGCGATCCCGATCCCGAGCCGGGCGTCGCGCTTTCGGTGGCACTTTCCTCCAACGCGGTTCCGGCAGCCGGCGGCCAGCTCACGGCCAACGTGCAGGGACCGGTCACCGGCGGCAGCGAGGTGGCCTTCGAACTCCAGGTCCTGCGCCTGGCACCGGATAACACCCAGTTCGCCACCACCACGCAGTCGAACACCACGGGCAAGTTCACCTTCACCGAGGCCGAGGCCGGATTCCCGGTCCAGGTCGTGGCGACCGTGACAGGGGTTGACGGTGCACCTTCACAGTTCATCTCCGATCCCACCCAGGGAACTCTGAGCACCCTGAAGGAAACCGTCACGGCGCAGGCTCCGGACCACAACCTGTCCAACAAGACCGTGACCATCCCGAAGGTCACCGGAGTTGCCTACTCCATCGACGGAGCCCTCAAGGAAGCCGGAACCTACCCGGCAACTACGCAGGTGACGGTCACGGCGGAGGCGGCCTCGGAGAACTACATCGTCGAGGCGCGTTCGTGGAAGTTCGATCTGAGGACCGAAGTGACCCCGGCTGCTCCGACCTTCAGTGCCACGGCCAACCAGGTCAAGATTCCGGCTTCAACCGGAGTCGGCTACTTCATCGACGGTGAAGCGAAGGCTGCGGGTACGTACGTCAACGCCGGATCGGGAACTGTGACGGCCAAGGCCGTTGACAGTTCGCACAAGGTGGCCGAAGGAGCGACGACTTCTTGGAAGTTCAACAACGTCAACTCCGCGACGGCGCCGAGGCCAGCCACCAACGCCAGTGCCAACACCATCACGATTCCCAACAGGACGGGCGTGGCCTACTCCATCAACGGAGTGGCGAAGAAGGCAGGGACGCACACCTACGCCGGAAAGGGCAAAGTGACGGCCAAGGCCGCCGGCGGTACCGAGTCCCTGACCGGCACAGTCTCGTGGAATTTTGACAACCGCGACGCGGTGACGCCGACGAAGCCGGTGGCCAGTGCCTCGGCCAATACGGTGACGATCCCATCCAAGAGGGGAGTCGCGTACTACGTGAACGGTGTCAAGAAGGCTGCCGGTACCCACAAGTACAGCGGCGTGGTCACCGTCACAGCCCAGGCATCGAACAGTGTCTACAAGCTGACCGGAACGACGTCGTGGAGGTTCGACAACCGCAACGCGGTGACGCCGACGAAGCCGGTGTTCAGCGCGTCGGCCAACACGGTGAAGATCCCGTCGAAGACGGGTGTCGCCTACTACGTGAACGGCGTGAAGAAGGCTGCAGGTACCCACAGGTACACCGGGGCCGTCACCGTCACCACCAAGGCGTCATCCAGCGCCTACAAGCTGACCGGCACGCAAAGCTGGACTGCACGCCTCTAGCGTGCTTCCGCCAGGCCAGCAATAGCTAGGAAAGGTGCAGTCAACCTCGGGTTGGCTGCACCTTTCCGCGTCTTCCCTCAGATATCCAACCGCTGGGAAAGCATCTCTGTAGGTGAGGTCGAGAAACGAGTAGTCTAATCGACTGGGCTCCGGCCATCGAGAGGCCCTCCCGACGCTGGGTTCCTTGCCTGCAATGACCGAAAAGGATGTATGCCGCACTCCCTGGCCATATGCGGGACGTTCTGGTCGACGTCGTCATTCACGCCTTCGGCTTGATCGACCAGAATCCGGCCGACTACCGCTCCCGCGGATAACGGTTGCCTATTTCGGACACGGCAATCGCTGGCCGAGGTCGCGATCCAACCGCGGAGAACGTCCCACCACCGCTGCCAGGGCGCCACAACGGCTGCACCGCATCGCGAATGCCGACCGGCTACTTCAGCCGTGGAGGCAAGATTGGTCAGTGCCCCGGAAGTCGCAAGGGGCAAGGTTGCCGCGGGCGCCTATTGATCTGCGGGATCCGCGGTGTACTCAACGTCCAGGCCGTCGCCGGAACCAGCTGTCGGGGTAGCTTCGCTGCCCCTCCGGTCCTCCAGCAGCACTGGCCGCTCGCTGTCCAGGCCGGGCTCGGGGTCGGATTCATCCACGGGTCTGGCCTCGTCGGGAGCGATGATCCCGGCGGCAATGGCCTCGGCGTCCCCGGCGTCCAGTGGTTCAATGACTTCACCCATGACGTACCTCCTGCTCGGTGGGATTCCACCGTAGAACACGAAGGGTACCGGCTCAAGTGGCGGACGCGGATCCGCTGGGCCGGATGGCACGAAACCGTCTGTGGCCGTCGCAAGCGCGTGCCCCACGCAAGAGAAAGAACCCTGCCCGAAGGTTGATCCTTCGGGCAGGGTTCCCCAGGTGTTCGATGGCACCAGGCTCCCCGTACACTCGTCCTCGACTTGACGGCCGGTAGCAAACGCAACGGCCCGTCGCTTCGGATGCACTGACCCCGCTACCGCACGTGGCAAAGGGGGGAATGTTCTTGATCCGGGATTACAAGGGCTGGATGTTCTCCGCCTGCGGACCCTTGTCTCCTCGGACGATATCAAACTGGACCTTCTGGTTCTCTTCCAGGGAGCGGTAGCCGCTGCTGGCGATCGCCGAATAATGGGCGAAAACATCATCGGAACCATCATCGGGAGCGATGAAGCCGAAGCCCTTTTCGGAATTGAACCACTTGACTACGCCTGTTGCCATTGTTGCACCCTCTTGTTGTATCGCATCTCCACCGGCCAGAAGCCGGCGTCGACAGGGATCTTCCCTGTCGCAATGCTACGGCCGCGCCTCGGCCAAGACAATGGATGGGACCGGCAACCAATGCCGGATGACGGGATATTGTGTTTGCACGGGCTTCCAGGTATCCGAGCGTCAGCCTCCGGGACCGTCGGGACGTGCACCCTCGGACGGACATGGCGTGACAGCCGGGCGGCGGCGCCCCAGGATTCAGCGCAATCGCGGCAGTCGCGGCAGTCCTTCCGGCCGCCGGCCGCACCGCGGGGCCGGGTGGGGATACTGGTGGCTTCATCCCTTCCCTCACGCGGGGAGGGGTCCATAGACTGGAGATGGACGGCAAGCAGGGTCCGGCCTTAACCACGGGGTGGCGATGTCCCCGGTGGGTACCTCGGAGATCCAGCATGGCCTGTTCACCCACCGTCCCGGGCACCAGGCCTCGGCCTTGCCGCACACCATCCGAGATCCATGTTCATCGGACGGCCCCACCCGCCATCCGTGCCCCCGGAAACCACAGCCGCGTCGTGGACCGACGGGTTTCCCCCACGAGGCACCGGTCAGGGGCGGGACCATGCTCATCCTGGCATTGATGTGCGGCCCGGAGTCGATCCGCTACCAACTGCGCCACTTTGAACACGCGGATGCCCAGGACGCATCGGTTCTGCTCGCCTCGGGCGAGGTCCCAAAGAGTGGCGGGCGACCGGATCTCTCCGGGAGCGTGGACGGAATCCAGGCCCTGGCGCACATCAAGAACCACATGAACGAGGTCCTGGGCGAAAGGACGATCGATGCCATCGGACACCGCGTGGTCCACGGCGGAGAGAAATTCACCGAGCCCGTGGCACTGACCGAGGAAACGATCGCCGCGCTGGAGGACCTGACGCGGTTGGCCCCACGGCACAACCCCGATGGACTTCAGGGAATCCGGGTTGCCGGCGCCTTGTGGCCCGGAATCCCTCAGGTGGCTGTCTTTGACACCGCCTTTCACCAGACGATGCCCGAGTCCGCCTGGCGCTATGCCATCCCCGGGGGCTACTACAGCCGGCACGGGATCCGGCGCTACGGATTCCATGGGATCTCGGTCGACCAGGTCACCCGCGCCGCATCGCATTTCCTGGGGCTGGGCGTCGGACAGTTCGACGGCATCATTGCGCACCTGGGCGATGGCTCATCCGTGACAGCCATCAAGGGGGGCCGCAGCATCGACACGTCCATGGGGTACTCGCCGGCGGACGGGTTGATCGGGGGCACCAGGTGCGGAGACATCGATCCCTCGGTCCTGCTGTACCTCCAACGAAAAGGGCTCGATCCCGATGGCGCGGAGGAAATGCTGGATCGGCACTGCGGCTTCCAGGCACTCTGCGGCCTTGACGACTTGGCTTTCATTGAGAAAGTGGCAGCGAACGGGGGGAAAGAGGCCGGCCTCGCCCTGGAAATGGCCGCCTACCGCCTGGCAAAATACGCGGGCGGCTACCATGTGGCCGTCGGCGGTGCCAAAGCCCTGGTCTTCACCGGAAGCATCGGGGAAAGCGCGGCCGGTTTCCGGTCATTGGTTGTCGGCAAGCTGGCGGCCCTGGGCTTGGCACTTGACGAGGCGGCGAACCGGGCCCCGGCGCGGGAGCCGCGGTGCATCAGCACCGCCGGCTCCGTGTTCCCGGTGCTGGTCGTGCCCACCGACGAGGAACGGGCCATCGCCGAGGCCACGGCCACACTCATGAGCCGGACCGCGGCCGGTCGGAAGGCACAGCGCCCGGCTCCGGTGCCGGCCGGCCCTGGCGCCCTCGCGACCCCGCTTCCGCGCCACGGCCGGTAACCAGTGCCGTGCCTGCTGTTCCCGGCTAGGTCGGCACGCCCATTTGTGCGGGCACCGCCGCGTATCGGTCGGCGGACAGGTACTCCCGCACGGCCCGGGCGGGAATCCGGTAGGACTTGCCGAAGCTCACCGCAGGCAGCTTGCCCTCCTGCACCAGGTCGTACACGGTCATCCTCGGCACGTCCATCGCTGCGGCGGCCTCGGCCACCCTCAGGTAGTCGGTGTCCCCGGAGTCTTGTGGCTCAACCATTTCATCCCTCAATCGATGTGCCGTCATCCCCCGGCTGAACGACTGGTTCGCAGGTTCCCCGTTCCGGGGACCTGATGGGTTCCCATGGTAGGCGCGGGTGCGGCGGCGCTACAAGGTTTTTGCGCACCCGTCCCCGGGAGTCCGGGCGCCGCGCCAGCTGATCCAGCCTCGATTCGCCGCACCCGTCTCATGCCGTGTCGCCTCGGCGGAGCCAAGCAGAGGGGCCGGTGCCGGAAGATTCAGGGTGCCAACCGCTCGGCCAGGTTGGGGCCCAGCGGACGGTCCTGGTGTTGCGCCATGGGAGGGTGGAGGTGCGGAGTGCCTGGCACATCCTGCCCGGGTTCGACCGCCCAGTCGATGCGTGGCGGGACGCCGGCCGCGGTGGCGAGGTGGTTCAGGTGGAGCCACACGGCGGTGGAACCCGGGGCGATGGTTCTTGCCTCTGCGTCCACGTTTCCGTGCGGAGACACCGCCACCGGAATTGAACCGTGGTTGGTGACGGCGGCCGAATAGGTCAGCGTGTCCCCGGGGTGGATTCCCGGGACGGGCGGGCCATAGTTGGCCAGCAGGTCGGCCCGGGAGGCCACCAGCTGCGCGGCGGCCTGGCCCACCTCCTTGCCCGCAGCCCCGTAACCGGCATACGCCTGCCCAAGGACTAAGTGGGGTTCGGTGAACCTGAAGTGCTGCGGGGCGGCGGGGGTGATCGAGCGGGGCACGACTTCGACCAGGAGTTCCGGGTGGCCGGGCAGCGGGCGGGGCCCGTGCACGGGGTCTGCGTCCATCGGGGTGGTGGCGGTCGGGTTGAGGGCGGCCGGTGCGGTGAGCGCCGCGAGCGGGATGCGGACGAAGACGATTTCCTCGTAGGCCCCGCGCTCGTACAGCACGCCGATGGAGCCGTCGGGCAGTTGCGCGGCGGTGGAGTAGGCCGAGGCACCCGGGCAGAGCACCACGGTTCCGGCCCAACTGGTTCCGGCATCGGGACTGTGCCGCACCACGGTGTTGCGGCGCAGGTGCCGGTGCGCATTGTGCGTGGCGACAAGCCCGCCGCCGGCCAGGGCCAGCAGCGAACCGTTGTCGGAAGGGTCGGGCAGTTCCGGGACCGGGACGGGGCGGGTGAAGGTGGCGCCGCCGTCCTCCGAGCGGGCGGACAGCCGGTGCGGCGTGGCGCGCGAATGCAGCAGCACGGTTCCGTCGGGCAGGGCGGCGAGCGAGGATTCGTTGGTGTGGGTGCCATCCGCTGCCGGTTCCAGCGCATCTCCCAGGCTCCAGCTGTGCCCGTGGTCATCGCTGTGGGCCACCGCGGCGGCGATCCGCCCCTCCTTGGCCAGCAACACCACGCAGGGCTGGAGCAGCCGGCCGGCGAAGGGTCCGTGCCCGATCCGGGTGCCGGCGCCCGAGGCGGCGAAGATGCCGCGGATCCCGGGCCGTTTCAGCTGGCCGGTGATCCGGCGGTGGCTCCAGCTGTGGCCGTCGTCGGTGGAGACCGAGAGGTCAACGTGCTGGGTCTGTGTGGTGCCTTCCAGGGATTCGAAGAAGCCCCATTGGGTGGTCGCGGCATGGAAGCAGAAGATGGTGCCGGTGTCGGGGTCCACCAGCAGGGAGGCGTCCCCGAAGCCGTTGAGCCCGGTGCCGGTGCGCAGGATGCGCTGGGGTTCCCAGGTTTGCCCGTGATCGGTGCTGCGGCGCAGCACCAGGTCCGCGGGGGAGGGCAGGTCATCGAGCGTGGGCCGCCCGTCGTAGACCGCCAGCAGTGTCCCGGCCGTGGTCACGGCCAGGGCGGGGATGCGGTATTGCCGGTAGCCGCCGGCGCCGCGGGTGGCCAGGACGGTATGGCCGGTGGCCAGGGGATCGGCGCTCGCAGGGTCGGCGGTGGGCCGGTGGGTGCCACGTGGTGTGTGGTTCATGATTCCAGGGCGTCGAGGAACCAGCCGGTCAGGGTAGCCGGGTGGGTGATGGCGGTGCCGACCACCACCGCGTGGGCACCGGCATCCAGTGCCGCGCGGGCCTGGGCCGGGGTGTGGATCCTGCCCTCGGCGATGACAGGCACACCCAGGTCCGCGGCAACGATGGCCTCAAGCAATTCCAGGTCCGGGCCCTGGGTCTTGGGACGCTCGCCGGTGTAGCCGGCCAGCGTGGTGCCGATCAAATCCGCCCCGGCTGCCGCGGCGGCAATGGCATCCTCCAGCGAGCCGCAGTCGGCCATCACCGTCGCACCGGATGTCGCGCGGATCCCGGCAATGGTTTCGGCCAGGGTGAGCCCGTCGGGCCGCGGCCGCCGGGTCCCGTCGAGGGCCACCACGTGGGCGCCGGCGGCGGCAACTGCCAGCGCGTGGTGCAGCGTGGGGGTGATGAACACGCCCTCGTGCCCGTCCTTGAACAGGCCGATGACCGGGACCTGCACCGCGGAGCGGGTGGCGGTAATGTCGGCAAGGCCCTGCACGCGCACCGCTTTGGCCCCGCCGATCACCGCGGAGGCGGCGACCTGGGCCATGGTGCGCGGATCGCGCATGGGTTCGCCGGGGTAGGCCTGGGCGGAGACGATCAGCGCGCCCTTCAGCGCGGCAAGATCGGAAGCTGTCAACAGCACGGGGTTGGCTCCTTGGAAGCGGGAAATTGGGTGGAATCGGCGGGCGCCAGCAGCAGGAAGGCGGCCCCGGCCAGCGCGGCGTCTGCGCCCAGGGCGGCGGGTTGCGGGACCAGGGAGGACAGCGGGCCGATGAGTTCGGCGGCGAAGGCGGCGCGCAGCGGCGCCCACCAGGAATCCCCGGCCTCCGCCAGGCCGCCGGAGACGATGACCGATGCGGGGTCCAGCGCATTGGCCAGCCCGCCCAGGGCCCGCCCCGCGGCGGTAGCCGCGGTGTCAATGGCGGCCAAGGCCAGGCGATCCCCGGCGGCTGCGCGGGCGAACACCGCACGCGCGTCGGGCACTTCCGGATCCCCGCCGCTGCGCAGGTACAGCGCGTGCAGCGAAGGCCCGGAGGCGATGGCCTCCAGGTGCCCGGTTCCCCCGCAGGGGCAGCGCAGCCCCAAGGCTTCGACGCTGGGCACATGCCCCAGGTGCCCGCCGACCTGCCGGGCGCCAAAGAGTGGAACCCCCTCCAGCAGCAGCGAGCCTCCGATGCCGGTGCCAAAGGCGGCCAGCAACACCGAGGAGGCCCCCGCGGCTGCGCCCAGCCAGCCTTCGCCGAGGGCGTGGGCGTGCACGTCGTTGACCGCGTGCACTGCAGAGGGGTGGATCCCTAGCCGGGCACCGAGCCCGGCGCGCAGGTCCGTCCCCGCCCAGCCGGGCAGGTGTTCGGTGGCCGAGAGCACCCGGGCGGTGGCAGGGTCGATGACCCCGGCCGCCCCGATGCCCACCCCGAGGGCCGGGGCACCCGAGGCGGCGGCCGCAGCCAGGAGCGGAGCGGCGAGCTCGGCGATGGCGTCCAGCACGGCCTCGGGCCCGGCGGCCGCGGGGGTGGGCAGCGATGCCCGGGAGGTGATGGTGCCGTCGGCGCCCACCAGGGCGGCGGCGATCTTGGTGCCGCCCAGGTCGATGCCGACGGCGGTGGGAGGTACCGGCGGGGGAAGTGCTGCCATGGACCTAGAGCAGCCCGGCGGTGGACAGGATCTCACCGATGCGCGCTGCCTCGGCGGCGTTCAGCGATTCCATGGGCTGGCTCATGGTGTTGGCGCCGATGACGCCGAGTTGCACCAGGGCGGTCTTGAACGCGCCCAGGCCGCCGGCGCCGGGGGAGACGCGGGAGGCATCGGGGACCTCGACGATGCGGAAGAGCTCGGCCAGGCGGTCCTGTTCCTTGACGGCCGTTTCCCAGTTCCCCGACACCGCGGCGTCGTAGAGCCTGCGGTAGCCGGCGGGGTCCACGTTGGCCAGGCCCGGGACCAGGCCGTCGGCGCCCGAGAGCATCGCGGCATCGCAAACGACCTCGTGGCCGGAGAACATGGCGAAACCGGGCAGCTCGCGGGTGAGCAGGCGCAGCTGGCGGAAGGCGATGTCGTTGCCGGAGGAGTCCTTGACCCCGGCCAGGGTGCCCTCGTGGGCGAGTTCGGCCAGCAGTTCGGGGGCCAGCTTGAAGTGCGTGCGGACCGGGATGTCGTAGGCGAAGACCGGGAGGTCCACCGCAGCGGCCACGGCGCGGAAGTGCCGCTTGACCTCCGCTGCGTCAAAGATCGCGTAGTACGGGGTGGTGATGACCACGGCGTCGGCGCCGGCGGAGGCAACCTTCCTGGCCTCCTCGATCACCCGGGCGGTGGTCTGTTCGTTGGCGCCCACCAGCAGGGGCACGCGCCCGGCGGTGGCCGAGGACACGCATGCCAGCACCTGCGTGCGCTCGGTGTTGGTGAGGTATGGGGTTTCCCCGGAGGAGCCCAGCGGGAACAGGCCGTGCATGCCGCCGCCCACCAGGTGCTCGACCACTGCCTCCAGTCCCGGTAAATCCAGGGCGCCCTCTTTGGTGCGCGGTGTGACGACGGGCGGGATGACGCCGGTGAATGCGGGGGTGGTGCTCATGCTTCCTCCAGGGGAGTTTGGGTGGTTGCCGGGGCCGCGAGCAGGCTCGGGGCGGCTCCCAGCAGGGTTCGGGTGTAGTCGTTGGTGGGGTTGTCGAAGACCTGGGCGGCGGAGCCCTGCTCCACGATTTGACCGGCGTTCATCACGCAGATGCGGTCCGCGACGTAGCGGACGGTGGAGATGTCGTGGGAGATGAAGACCAGTCCCAGGTTCAGCTTTGCCTTCAGGTCGGTGAGCAGGTTCAGCACCTGGGCGCGGACCGAGACATCCAGGGCACTGGTTGGCTCGTCCGCGATCACCAGTTCCGGATCCAGGGCCAGGGCCCGGGCGATGGCAACGCGCTGGCGCTGCCCGCCGGAGATCTGCGCGGGCGAGACCTCCGCGGCGGAGGCCGGCAGGCCCACCAGTTCCAGCAGCTCGTAGACCTTGGCCGAGCGCGAGGCCCGGGTGCCGATGCCGTGCACCAGCAGCGGGTCGGTGAGGATGTCGTGCACCGTCATCCGCGGGTTCAGCGCGGTGGCCGGATCCTGGAAGATGATCGAGACCGCCTTGCCGAATTCCTTGCGGGCGCCCCCGCGGCGGGAGAACGGTGCATCGTGGAAGAGCACCGAGCCGCTGGTCGGTTCGCGCAGGCCCACCAGCACCGAGGCGAGGGTGGATTTCCCGCACCCCGATTCCCCGACGATGCCCACGGTTTCCCCGCGGGCGATGGTGAAGTCGACGCCGTTGACCGCGCGCACGATGGTGGGATGGAAGAGCTTGCCGCCGCGGGCGCGGTGGTGGACGTGCACGTCCCGCAGTTCCAGGACCGGGGCGGTTGACACGCCGGCGCCGCGGGCGCCGGCCAGGGCGGTGGTGCTCATGCGTTGGCTCCTTCGGAAGAAGTGGCGGAAGCGGTGGCCGCAGGATCGGCGGCGGTGGCCCAGTAGTGGTCGGCGGAACCGACCTGCACCAGCTGAAGGTCGCGGTGCGGATCGGCCGCGGGGTCCAGCGAGCGGGCGGCGAACCTGTCCCCGGCGGCGAAGTCGCGGGGGCTGGGCACCGATCCGGGGATCTGGTGCAGGCGCTCGGCCCCGGATTCGATGGAGAGCACCGCACCGAGCAGCCCGCGGGTGTATTCGTGCCTCGGGTCGGCCAGCAGCTCGCCGGTGGCGCCGGATTCGACGACCTGGCCGGCATACATGACGGTGGTGCGGTGCGCCAGGGAGGCGACCAGCGCCAGGTCGTGGCTGACGAAGACCATCGCGAAGCCGAGTTGTTCGCGCAGCTCGTTGAGCAGGTCGACGACCTGTGCCTGCACCGTGACATCCAGTGCAGTGGTGGGCTCGTCCGCGACCACCAACTTGGGGGAGCGCGAGAGCGCCATGGCGATGAGCACGCGCTGGCGCTGCCCGCCGGAGAGCTCGTGCGGGTAGGAGCGCAGTGTCCTGCGGGGATCCAGCTTGACCAGCTTGAGCAGTTCCTCCGGGCTCATCCGCCCGTTGCGCCGGGTCAGTTGTTCCATCTGTTCGCGGATCAGCATCGAGGGGTTCAGCGAGGACAGGGCATCCTGGTAGACCATCGCGATCTGTTCCCCGCGCAGGCCCTTGAAGAGCTTTTCGCGGGTGGTCTCGCGGTTGTCCGGGCCCACGAGTTCGCGGCCCTCGAACTTGATCGATCCGGTGACCGAGGCGTTGGGTGCCAGCAGCCCCATGATCGCCAGGGAGGTGATCGACTTGCCGCAGCCGGACTCGCCGACCAACCCCATGGTCTCGCCCTCGTTGACGGTAAAGGAGACCCGGTCAACAATGGCGGTGTCGCCGTAGCGGTCGGGGAAGCGGATGGACAAATCGCGCACCTCGAGGATCGGGCGGGCGGCAGTGTTCGGGTGCAGCCGGTCGGAGCGGCCCAGCTCGGTGGAGCGCAGGGCCTCGAGCTGGGCGGCCAGCAGCGGTGGTGTCGCCGCATCAGGGGAGGAGGAGGCAGCGGTAGCGGCGGCCCCGTGGCCGGACTCGGCGCGCAGCACCGCGGCGGCGGTGTTGTCCTTCTCGGTGATCTTCGCCGGCTTGCGCAGCCGGGGGTTCACCATCGCGTCGGTGAGGCCCTCGGCCAGCACGTTCAGGCAGAGCACGGTGAGCAGGATCAGCAGGCCGGCGTAGGTGGTGGCCCACCAGGCGCCGTTGAGCACCAGGGTGCGGCCATAGGAGATGACATTGCCCCAGCTGGGGGCGGGGTCCTGGACGCCGGCGCCCAGGAAGGACAGGGAAGCCTCGAAGATGATGGCATCGGCGACCATGACGGTGGCGAAGACCAGCACCGGGGCCGCGGTGTTGCGCACCACGTGGCGCACCAGGATGTGCAGGCGGGAAGCGCCGAGCACTTGTTCGGCGCGGACGTAGTCCTCGCCCCACTGGGCCATGACGTTGGCGCGGACCACGCGGGCCAGCTGCGGGATGTAGATGACGGCAATGGCCACGATGATCACCGGGACGGAGTTGCCCAGGGTGGCCAGCAGCACCGCTGCCAGCGCGATGCCGGGGAAGGCCATGATGACATCCATGATGCGCATGACCGATTCGCTGACCCATTTGGAAGCCGTCGCGGCGATCGCGCCAAGCACCGCACCGATGGCGATGGCCAGGGCCACGGCACCCAGGCCGATGAGCAGGGAGGAACGTGCACCGTAGAGCAGGCGCGAGTAGATGTCGCGGCCCAGTCGGTCGGTGCCAAAGGGGTTGGTGGCGCTCGGTGCCTGGGCGGGGATGCCGGTGGCCAGCGGGTCGTGCGGGGCAAGCCAAGGGGCGAAGATGGCGGCCAGGGCAACGATTCCGAGAAAGAGCAGGGCGGCCTTTGAGCCCAGGGGAAGGGCCTTGAAGGCCAGGCCGGGGCGGCTGAGGCGGTCAGCGAGTCCGTACCGCATGGTCATACCGTCCTAATCCGGGGGTTGATAAGCAGGTAAAGCAGGTCCACGGCGATGTTGACCAGGACGAAGGTGATGGCGATGGTCAGCGTGACGCCCTGGACCAGGGAAACGTCGTTGTTGGTGATGCCGTTGAGGATGAGCTGGCCCATGCCGGGCAGCGAGAAGATCATTTCAATGACCACCGCACCTCCCAGCAGGTAGCCGATGCGCAGGCCCAGCACGGTGACCGGGGTGATCAGTGCGTTGCGCAGCACGTTGCGGCGGATGACCTCGGGGCGCGGGACGCCGTTGCCGATGGCGGTGCGGACGTAGTCCTTGTCCATCTCCTCCACCATGGAGGTGCGCACCACGCGGATCAGCGAGGCGCAGACGGGGATGGCCAGCGCCAGGGCGGGCAGGGCCAGGGAGCGGAAGTACCCGGCGGGGTCCTGGCTGAAGGGGACGAAGCCGCCGGAGGGGAAGGTTCCGGTGCCCAGGGCCAGCCACTGGATCAGCAGGATGCCGAGCCAGAAGGAGGGGGTTGCCACCGCGGCGATGGACAGCACACGGATGCCTTGGTCCGGCCAGCGGTCGCGGTAGAGGGCGGCGGTGACGCCCAGGAGCAGGGAGAGCACCACGGCGATGGCGACGCCGAAGAAGGTCAGCTGCAGGGTCAGCGGGAAGGCACCGGCAATGATGTCGGAGATCGGCTGGGCCGGCGGGGTGGTCTTGCCGAAGTCGAGCACCAGCAGGCGGCCCAGGAAGGCAATGTATTGGGTGATCACGGGCGCATCGAGGCCGCGTTCGGCGCGGTAGGCGGCCTTGGCCTCTTCGCTGGCGCCCTCGCCGAGCGCGGTGGTGGCTTGGTCGCCGGGGGAGAACTGCAGGACCAGGAAGACCAGCAGCGTGACGCCCAGGATCATCAGTGGCAGTGCCGCCAGGCGTCGGCCCAGCAGGCGGAGGATATTGCCCACGTCTATGGTGCTCCTCGGTATGGGGGGGTGGAAGAAAGAAAGCTTGGGAAAGAAGTGGCGCGCCGCCCGCCCGCCATGGGGGAGGGGGAGGACGGCGCGCCAAGTATTTTTAGGCGTGCGCGACGTCCACGAAGGACAGGCCGGTGGTCGGCAGCGGGCGGAAGCCGGTGAGCGTGTCCGGGTTCCAGGCGGTCGGGAGCATGCGGTGCAGGATCGGGTAGAGCGGTGCCTGCTCCGCGATCAGGTCAATGACCTGGTTCCAGACCTTCTGTGCAGCGACCGGGTCGGCGGCGCGGACCGCCTCATCCAGCTGCTTCTGCACCGTGGCGTATTCCTTGGCCTCGTGCCAGCGGAAGCGGTCCTGCGGCCACACGGTGCCGCGGAACCACCAGGAAAGCAGCAGGTCCAGGTCGTTGCCGAAGACCGAGGGATCGCCCGGTGCCGCGACGACGCGGAAGGTGCCCGAGTCGACGTGGTCCGGATACAAGGCACCGGACTGCATGGACTTGAGCGTGACCTTGACCCCGGGAAGCTTGTTCCAGGATTCGATGATCACCGGGGCGGCGTCCTTGACCCAGGAGGTGTCGGTGGTCAACAGCTCGAAGGAAAGCTCGGTGACCCCTGCCTCCTTGAGCAGGGACGCTGCCTTGTCCGGGTCGTAGGTGTAGACGGTGGCGGCACGGTGGTAGCCCGGGTGGTTCTCCTGCACGAAGGAACTCGCGGCAGTCGCGTTGCCCAGCAGCGCGCGGTCGATCACGGTCTGGGTGTCCAGTCCGTAGTGCAGGGCCTGGCGGACCAGCTTGTTGTCGAAGGGCTTCTCGGCGCAGTTGAACATCAAGAAAAGCAGGCCGAAGGACTGCACGGACTCGACGGTCGCATTGGCCTTGAGCCGCTCGATGTCCAGGTAGGGGACGTCCTCTATGGCCTGGACGCGGCCGGACTCCACGGCGGTGACGCGGGCGGCTGCATCCGAGAGCAGGAACCAGGTCATGCCCGGGGCCTTGGCGGCCATGGGGCCGTTGTAGGCCTCGAACTTCTCGAAGACGATCTTGTCGTCCTTGACCGCGGAGATGAGCTTGTAGGGTCCGGTGCCCACCGGGGCGGCGTCGAAGCCGGCCTGGTCGGCGGAGGCCAGCTTCTTGGGCACGATCTTGACGATGGAAATGCGCTCGGCGAAGAGCGGGAAGGGGTACTTCAGAGTGAAGGAGACGGTGTCCTCGCCCTTGGCGGCGACCTTGTCAATGAAGGGAATGAACTGGGCGAAGAGCGAAGCGTTCTTGGCATCCAGCACGCGGTCGAAGGAGTAGACGACGTCCTCGACGGTGACCGGGTCACCGTTGTGGAAGGTGGCACCTGAGCGCAGCTTGATCTCGTAGCCCAGTTCGCCGACCTTGACGGGTTCGGCGGCGGCCAGGGCCAGGTAGCGTTCGCGGGTGGAAGGGTGCAGCTCGGTCAGGCCCTCGAAGATGTGCAGGTTCGCTGCCATCGGGGTGGCGCCCGAAGAGGTCATCGGGTCGAACCCGGTGGACAGGGCGTAGGACATGCCTGCCTCGATCGGCTTGGTCCCGGCGGCACCTGCCGCCCCGGTGGTCGCGGTGCCGGTGGCGCCGCTGGGCCCGCAGGCCGAGAGGGTCGCGGCGAAGGCGCCGGCTACGCCCATGGCCCCGGCGATCTTGAGGAAATTGCGGCGGGAGCTGGCCATGTTCATTACTTCGTTGTGTTGCTTCATGGTGGGTCACCTCGAGTGGAATGTGAGTGGAGATCGGATGTAGGATGTCCTATGCCTGAAGTACAATGTATGCGAAGTCACATTGAACGTCAACCATGGCCCCGCACCCGGCGGGACCGACAGGCACCACGCGGCAGATGAAAGGGAATCCCCGATGAGCGCAGCACAGCCAAGCGGCCGGCAGGCACGGGCCAACGCGGCCAACCGGCTGCAGGCCCTGCAACAAGAAATCATGGAATTGATCCTTGAACGCGGGCTCGTTCCGGGCGATCCACTGCCCACCGAGCACGAGCTCGTCGAGGTGCTCGGCGTGGGGCGCAACACCGTGCGCGAATCGCTCAAGGTGCTCCAGGCCCTGGGCATCGTGGATGTGCGCCACGGCTACGGAATGTTCGTTGCCACCAAGCAGCTCGGCGCGCTCGCCGCCACCCTCGAATTCCACTCGCGGCTCTCGCTGCGCAACGGCGGACACGAGGCCATGGAACTTGTCGAGGTCCGCCAGGCCCTTGAATCCGGATTGATCGGCGCCGCCATCGATGCGATGACGGCCCCCGCGCTGGAGGCCGTGCGCGCCGCGGTGGAAGACATGGAGGCCAAGGCCGAGGCCGGCCTCCCACTGAGCGAGGCGGACAAGCGTTTCCACCGCGGGCTCTTCGAGCCGCTGGAAAACGGGATGCTCACCAACCTGTTGGGGGTCTTCTGGTCCGCCTATTCCAAGCTGCACGAGCAAATGGACCCCACGGACGACCTGCTCGTCGAGACCGCCCGCAACCACCGGGAAATCTACGAGGCAGTGGCCGCGGGCGACAAGGCGAAAGCGGCGCAACTTATGGCAGGGCACTTTGACGGGATCCGCGGACTGATCCACACCACTGTCGACGGCTAGCCTCGATTGCCATTTTCCAGTCGTAGGTCTTTGTGGTACCGCCGATCCAGGTGAATGCCCCAACCGCAGTACGGCGACTCTGGCTGACGTGATCGAGTACCCGGGTCCGGACCGGACACCGGACCGGGCAATCAACTGGAGATCCGTACTAGTACCCGTTGGCAAAATTCGGGTATTCCATGAACAAGAACCGCGGGTGCGCGCTGAGCGAATACGGCATGCTCGCCACCCGCGCCGGGTTGCCCATTGCCGCGCGCGTGTCACCCGGAAACACCGCGGACCCGACCGTATCCATCCCGATCGCCCCAGAGATCCACGCCCTCTCCGGGTCCCTGGCCTGGCCATGGTCGGGGGACCGCGGCATGATCCCCAACGCGCGGGTCGAGGACCTCAAAAAGGACACCCACTTCGGGTGGGTCACCGCGCTGCGCAACACCGACATCCAGCAGCTCGCCGATGGCGAAGGGCCCCTGCAGATGAGCCTGTTCGACGAGCAGAACCTCGCCGAGATCAGCCCCCAAATACCCCGGCGAACGTCTCATCGCCTGCAGCAACCCCGCCCTGGCCGCCAAACGCGCCCACAAGCGCACCGCCCTGCTCGAGGCCACCGAGGACAAGCTCGAGACCGTCAAGAAAGCCGTGGACGAGAGCCGACTCAGCGGCGCCGGAAAGATCGGCGTGAAGGTCGGAAAAATCGTCGGGAAATACAACTTGCAAAAGCACTTCGACATCACCAGCCAAGCCGAGGCATCCGTTAGGGGAGACTTTCTAGCTGTCCTGGAGTACTCCGTGCGTGGATACGGACTGAGGCAGGGTGAAGCGGATGGTGGTTCCGTCTTGTGGCGCGCTTTGCAGACCAATGGTCCCGCCGTGCATTTCCACGATGGATTTGGTGATCAGTAGGCCTAGGCCAAGACCCGGGATGGCGCGTTGCAAGGCCGGCTCGGCACGGAAGAACTTGGTGAATGCTTCTGCCTGCTCGGCGCCGTTCATGCCGATCCCCGTGTCTTGGATCGTACACAGGAGGTCTTCGCCCTCGGCCCATGCCCGCACAGTGACGGTGCCGCCATCGGGGGAGTACTTGATGGCGTTGGAGATGAGGTTATCCAGCACCTGTCCGATTCTCCCGGCGTCAACGATGACGGGCAGTGGGCCCTGGACTGAATTGTGCAAGGTGACCGCATTTGTGGTTGCCGAAGGGGCTGCTGCCGCCAGGCTGTGCGCTACGAGTTGGGCAAAGTCGGTGGGAGCGGGGTGGTACGTCATGGATTTTGCGGCCAGCAGGTCATTGACAAGACCCAGCAGGCGTTCGGCGTTGCGTTCGATGACCGCCAGGGAGCTGGCTATCTCGGAGGGGAGGGTCTGGGCGTCGTCCATGATGAGGCTTGTGTAGCCCAGGATGGAGGACAGTGGTGTTCGAAACTCATGTGAGACCCTGGCCACAAAGTCATCCTTGGCGGCCAGCGCGGCAAGCATGTCCGTGATGTCGTGGAAGGCAATGACCGCGCCATCGTGGTTGCCGTTAGGGTCCTTCATGGTGCGGGCAGTGGTGGAGAAGGCGCGGGCTTGGTCGCCCGAACCGACCCAGAGGTGGCAGTTGGTGAAGGACTCGCCCAGCGCGGCGCGGCGCACGGGACGATCCTCGGCCCCCAAGGGAGTCACCTTGTCCGGTCCAAAGAGCAGAAGGTCTTTCTCGGCAGGATCCTCGACGTGATCGGGGCCGGCGAGGGTCAGGAAGGCCTGTTGGGTGGAGTTCATCAACTGGTCGTGGCCCTGGGCATCGACCACTATCAAGCCCACGGGGATCGTGTCCAGGACAGTGGAGAGAAGACGTTCGCGCTGGCGGCTGGCATCCAGCGCGGCGCGCAGCTGGACATCCATGGCGAGAACGGCCAGGCGCTGGCGGTCCAGGCTCGCGGTCATGCTCACCACGGCAAGGGAAAAGCCGGCCATCATGAAAGGGAATAGCAGGGGCTTGCTCAGTTGCCCCGCCGTTACCGGGGTGCCGGCAAGAAGAATCGGGGTCCAGATGATCAACAAGGTTCCCAGCAGGCTGCTGAGGACTGCTGTCTTGCGCGCCATCCCCGAGGCAGAGAGCCAAAAGACAGGGAACAACATCAGCAATCCAGCCGAGGTTGCGTATGGCAGGCTTCCCTCGCGGGTGAATCCAACAGCCACAAAATCCAGATAGGGAATGACTAGGAAGGCCTGGTGCGGGAGCCTGTCCCATGGGACCACAAGACAGAGGAGAAAGATGGCGGCGTGCATCCACAGGCCGGTGGCAAAGACGGGATTGGAAAAGATTTGCGGGAAAACGGCGCCGGCATGGATCACCATCAAGATCACCGTCAGACTGAGCGGTGCTTGGGAGAGGAACACCCTGACCCGCAAGGAACGGGCGTGGAAATGACGCTGGACTAAACCGTCTGTGCTGGACTGAGTCATGGGGGCTTCCGTCTGTGGCATGTGTCGCGCCCCGGGATCCATGGACGATCGTGCCGCGACATGTGAGAGGGACCTGCGTGGCACCGGATAATCTTCCGGGCAACAGGTACTGATGATGCCATACTGCGCAAATGAGCGCATGTTTATGGTGCTTGAAAGCCTCGTTGTCAAAGACGGTTTTTATCCAAATGGCAAGGCTGAATATCAGGACGTTCCCGAACCGACTGCGGCGATGCACTTCCAGACGGTTTTGATGTCCACGTCGTGGGCACTGGCTTGGCCTCTAGGCGTCGCGCTGAGCCCTTGGCTATGGGGACAGCACCTAGGCCATCCCACGTTGTTGGCACGGGGGAGGACCAGGTGCAGGCCCACGAAGAGCCAGATCGCCCTGGGCCACGCGTCTTCGCCGTTTGTGCTCCGTGACCCATATGGCTTCGTGCAGGGCGTTCCCGGCGCGCGGCGTGGCCGGATTCAGCGGGGCGCGGGCGCGGGGCCTGGTGCGGGAAGGGAGCGGTCTTGGCTGGCCGGTTTCGGGAGGGTGATGGTGGCGCTTGTGCCGCGGCCCGGTTCGCTGGTCAGGGTGATGGTGCCGTGGTGGGCTTCGACGATGTTCCTGGCAATGGCCAGTCCCAGGCCGGCTCCGGGGATGGCGGCCTTCTTCACGGCGCAGGAGCGAAAGAACTTGCTGAAAGCTACCTGTAGTTCTTCGGGTGTCATGCCGATTCCGGTGTCGGTGACCTGCAGAAGGAGGCACTCGGTGGTGCATCGGGCGGCGATGGTGATGCGTCCTCCCTCGGGGGAGAATTTGATGGCGTTGGAGAGCAGGTTATCCAGGACCTGGCTGATCCGAGAATCCAGGACTGCTGGCAGGGTGGGCGGGATGTCGGAGGTGATCGTGACGTTGCTGCTCTGCGCGCGCGGGGCCGCGGAGCGGATGCTGTCGTGGATGAGCCCGGCCAGATCCACGGGTTGCGATGCCATGGCGTTGCCGGCGGTGGCGATGGAGAGCAGGTCAGCGACCAGCTGCAGGAGTCTTTCGGAATTGCGCAGGGCAACGTTCAACGCCGCCGTGATGTGTCCGGGCAGGCCCGGTTCGTCCAGGACCAGGACCAGGTCGAGGTGGCCGATGATGGAGGTCAGGGGGTGCGCAGTTCATGGGAGACGTTGGCGAGGAAGTCGTCCTTGGCGGCCACCGCGTTGATCAGCTGTGTCACGTCGCTATAGGCGATGACGGACCCGGTGAAGTCATAGGGTTCGGACACCGGTCGTGCCGAGACGCTCAGGGCCCGCTGGTCCCCGGGGGGACCGATCCAGATGAGGTCATCGGAAAATGATTCACCCCGTGCCGCCCGCAGCAGCGGAAAGTCCTCAGGCACCAAGGTGCTGCGGTCAGGCCCGAAGGCGAGCAGCCCGGATCCTGCCTCGCCGTCGGATCCTTTTCGGGTGGCGTGCTCCAGGTCGTGCCGGTAGCTGCTGTTGGTCATGATGGGGCTTGCCTCGGGGTCCACCTTGCGCCGAATTCTCACCGTTGAGGGTGACCATTGACCCATGGGACCTAACCCTGCGAAGGACCATGGAAGGGGAGCTCTCGTGTGCACCATTGTCCTGGCGGACCTCGCGCGGGAGCTTGGCGCCGAGGCCGCCACCCGCTTCGTGCACGACTTCGTGGACGTGTGGCCGGTGCGTCGCCAACGGATCCATGCGGCCATCGGCACCCAAGACCTGGACGGCGCCATCGACGCGGCATTCTCGCTGCGTTCCGCGGCGCTGATGGCCGGGGCCTGTCCACTGGCCGCACACGCAGCCTCGATCCGCGCGACGCTGCACGAGACCGGATCCCCGGCCTGGGAGTATGCCCGCCGCCTCCTGGTGGCCCTGGACGAGCTGGGGGACCGCACGGTCAAAACACTCGCCGAAGCCATTGCGCTCTGGCAGCTTGGCACCGGGAACTAAACCCCGGGATCCAGCTCCGACAACCCGGGGCACGGTCGAGGGCCGATATCCATCATCGGGAGCCGCCAGGCCCGACCCTTCCCGACCCAAACCCGTCCATGGATGCTTGGGCCGGCGTTGCAAGGCTAAAAGTCGTAGCCCCAACGCCAGGACTCTCGGTGCGCCCCGTTCGCCAGGGGCCCTTGATGCGGGACATCCGAAGGCACAGGGTATGGGATCCTCCAACGGGCACTATAGGGTCGAACCCATGCAGGGGCGTAGCAAGCCGAGTGAACGGGGATGGTGGAGACGATGGTGGTAGTCAAGCGAGGAGACGAGCTCGGCGAGGGATACCGGCGCCGCATCACCGAGGTCTATGTGCGCAGCTTCGCGGAGGACTTCGCCGCGTTCTCGCGCGACACCGACAAGTTGGCCGACGCGTTCGAGCACATGCTGCTGCTCGAACGGTTCTACATCGCGCTCGTAGACGGGGAGCCCGCCGGCCTGGCCTCGCTCACCGAGGGAGAACAGACGCTGTTCGCACCGCGCTGGCGGGATATCCGCCGTCACCTCGGCCTGGCGCGCGGGCTGCTCTGCTACGTGGTGATCCGGACCTGGTTCATGCGCGCCTTCGACGGAGCCCGGCCCGGACTCGCCGAAATCGGGTTCGTCGCCACCGAACCGGCCTACCAGGGCCGCGGAGTGGCGACCGCATTGCTGGATCGCCTGCTGGCGCAGCCCGGATATCACGAGTACGTGCTCGAGGACATCAAGGACACCAACGCACCCGCCCTCGGTCTCTATGCCAAGCTCGGCTTCACGGTGTACAAGCATCGGAAGGTGCGCTTCGCCCGACGCGCCGGATTCAGCGAGCTCGTCTCGATGAAGCTCGTGCAGGACCCCACGTCGCAACCTGCCCCCGGGCGATCACCCCGAGCCCGTTGATCGAACGCCGCGGATGACACTGCCGAAACGACAACTTGACCGCGCTTGGCCAGGATTTCGTGGCTCTCGGGAAAGAGCCTCGAAATAATTGGATTCAGTTCAAGCTGACGACTCTATAGGCGCCCTGCTGTCGAGCTTCTCCGATTGCCGGTCGGTGCCTCGATCAGTGATTCGGTCATGAACCATCTATATATGAGAGCGGCTGGCTTGACGTTGGCTGGGGAAAGTGGATTGACTCGCTCGATCAGGTCTGAATATCGAAGTGAATTAAGCTGCGGATCGTGCGGGAGCGTGCCTTTCATGCGTCTCGGCTTGAGGTGCGGTTCATTTCTTGGAACCGTTGGTTCCTGAGTCAGGCAGGTTCCCGCTCCACGGTGGTTTCGTAGCCATAGCGGTCCCCGCGGTACAGCGTTTCGGTGGCCTCGATGGCCCGGCCATGCCCGGTGAAACCCACGCGGTCCACCCTCAGAGCGGCGGCGCCCACGGGCTGGTCAAGCAGGTGCGCCTCGGTCACCGAGAGATTGGTTGCCGTGATGCTCTGGCCGGCCCGCATGATGCATTGGCCGTGTGCGGCCAGCTGCTCGTCAAGCGAGCCATCCGGATCGGGAAGTGCCTCGCCGAACAGGCCGGGCACCAGCCGCGCGGTTTCCAGCGCCATGGGTGCACCGTCGGCCAGCCGTAGCCTCCGCAGCAGCAACACCTCGGAACCCTCTTCCACGCCGAGCGCCCTGGCGGTCTCGGCCGGGCACGGCTCGATCCTGCAGTCCAGGGTGCGGGAGGATGCCTTGAATCCGCGCTCGGCCATGTCTTGGCTGAAACCGGTCAGGCGCGAGCCCTTGCGGATCTGTGAGGGATCCGCGACATAGGTTCCCGACCCCTGCACGTTGTAGACAAGCCCCGCCGCCGCCAGCCTCGCGATGGCCCGCCGCACGGTGTCGCGGCTGACTTGGTAGCTCGCCTGCAGCTCCCGTTCGGTCGGCAACGGCTCGCCGATGGCAAGATCCGTGCGGATCTGCTCGGCCAGGACCTTGGCCAAAACGACGTATTTCGGCGATCCGGTCCGAACCAATTCGAGTGAAGTCTCCATATTCCCGAGTATAGAGCGAACCATTTTGATATTGGTACGGACAAATCATTGATTCATGGGTACTCTGGGCAAGGTGGAAATCATCGTGCTCTCAGACCCCGAGGCCGTGGGCCGCCATGCCGCCCGCCTCATCGCCGACACCCTTGCCGGGAAACCCGACCCCGTGCTCGGCGTGGCCACCGGCTCCAGCCCCCTGGCCACATACGCCGAACTCGCGGCACTGGTGCGGGGCGGACTGGATCTTTCCCGCGCCAGTGCCTTTGCATTGGATGAATATGTGGGACTGGACCCTGCGCATCCCGAGGCCTACCACTCGGTCATCCACCGGACGGTGACCGTCCCCTTGGAGCTTGACCCGGCCCGGGTCCACGTGCCGAACGGTGCGGCCGCAGCCCTGCGGGCGGCCTGCGCGGACTATGAAGCGGCCATCGAGGCCGCCGGCGGGATCGACGTGCAGCTGTTGGGTATCGGTGCCAATGGGCATATCGGCTTCAACGAGCCCGGCTCGTCGCTGGGCAGCAGCACCCGCGTGAAGACGCTGGCCCCGCGGACCCGGCGCGACAACGCGCGGTTCTTCGGGGGAGAGGCCGAGGCTGTTCCGGTGCATTGCCTGACCCAGGGCATTGGCACCATCCTGCGTGCGCATTCCGTGTTGCTGGTGGCCACCGGGGAATCCAAGGCGGCCGCCGTGGCTGCAATGGCGGAGGGCCCGCTCGGGGCCTTCTGTCCGGCGAGCGCGCTGCAACTCCACGAGCGGGCGACCGTGGTTGTTGACGAGGCCGCGGCCTCGTTGCTGCGGGACCGCGAGTACTACGATTTTGCCCGCGACAACGCACCCGAAGGCGCTCTCGACCTCGACTGACCCACTATCCGACGCTTGACATCTATGGCACGCATCACGTATCCATAGATCGGATGTCCTACCTCTTAGCTCGACCTCACCGACCCTCCCCACGCCGGAAAGGCACTTCCCAAGAGATGACCGCACACCACAAACCCCGACTTTCCCGCGCCGCACGCCCCCTGGTGACAGCCGCCATAATCGCAATGCTGGCACCTGTCGCACTGGCCGGATCCGCTTCCGCGGCGCTGCCGGTGCCCGGCAACGACCCGTTCGCCACCCCGGGCAGCTACAGCGAAGAAAACCTCGCTGCCGACCGGACCAGCGAAAACTACTTCTACCGCATCCCCGCCCTCGCCCACCTGGGCAACGGCGTGGTGCTCTCCTCCTGGGACGCCCGTCCGAACTCCGCTGCCGACGCACCGAATGCCAACAGCATCGTGATGCGCCGCAGCACGGACAACGGCAAGACGTTCGGGCCCATGACCACCATCGCGGCCGGACACCTGGGCGATGCCGAAGAACCAAAGTACGGCTACAGCGATCCCAGCTTCGTGGTTGACGAGCAGACCAGCACCGTCTTTGCCTTCTTTGTCTATTCCAAGGACCAGGGCTTCCATGGAAGCACCTGGGGCAATGACGATGCCGACCGCAATGTCATCAGCGCCGCCGTGGTTTCCTCCACCGACGGCGGGGTGAGCTGGAGCGAACCGCGCCTGATCACCGACGTGGCCAAGCCCGGCGCCGACTCGAGCCCGGAGCCCGGGGACGTGAAGAACACCTTCGCCACCTCCGGGGCCGGGATCCAGCTGCGCTACGGGCCCCACGCCGGGAGGCTGATCCAGCAATACGCCGGTCGGGTCCTGCAGGAGGACGGGAGCACGCCGATCCAGGCCTACTCGCTCTACTCCGATGACCACGGACAGACCTGGGAACGCGGGGAATTCCTTGGCACCGGAATGGATGAAAACAAGGTCGTGGAACTCTCCGACGGACGCGTGATGCTCAACTCCCGCGACTCGAACAACGGCGGCTTCCGCAAGGTGGCCATCTCCACCGACGGCGGGCACAGCTACTCACCGGTCGAAACGGACACAGAGCTCGTGGATCCGACCAACAACGCCCATGTGACCCGGATGTATCCCGAGGCGGCAGAGGGCAGCCAAGAAGCGAAGATGCTGCTCTACACCGGGGCCAACCACCCCACCGAACGCCGCAACGTCTCGGCCCGGGTCTCCTGCGACGACGGGGAGACCTGGCCGGGGCTGCGCACCATCCGTGCGGGATTCTCCGCCTACTCGGTGGCCACCGCGCTGGATGACGGTATGTACGGGGTCTTCTATGAGGGCAGTTACACCAACGACCTTCCCATGGCCACCTTTGACCGTGACTGGCTGAACGTGGCCTGCGCCCCGCTGGCAGCCGAGGCCCTGGCCCTGGATGCGGGGGCCAGCGCCGAGGCAAACCTGGCCATCACCAACCAGGAAGACACGGCGCTATCTGGAACGCTGACACTGACCGGACCGGCGGGATGGAGCGCCGGCACCGCCGAAGTCTCCGCACTGGCGCCCGGGGCCAAGACCACGCTCACGCTGCCGGTCACCGCACCAAACACCGCCAACGGGGCAGTGAAGCTGCAGGCACGGTTCACCGCCGCCGACGGACGCACCTCGCACAGCACCGTGACCGCACAAGTGAAGGGACAGTCAATCATCTCGCTCGAGGTGTCGGGCAAGCGCTCCGACGCCGGCCGCGACCTTGCCGCCATGCCCTACTCGGCGGGGGAGAAGCTGTCATACACCTTCCACGTGGCAAACACCGGAAACACCAATGCCTGGGTGGTCCCGACAGCGGGCAACTTCGCCCCGCTGGTCGCCGCACCGGTGGGCCAGCCCAGCCCGGCGGGCAATTGCCGCTACTCGGCACTTGCAGCAGGAGCATCCTATGACTGCACCACTCCCCGCCACACCGTGACCGAAGCCGAAGTGGCCGACGGCTTCTTCAAGCCTTCCAGCACCTGGACCACCGGCAGGATCCCTGACTACGCCACGGTGGTGAAGGAATATTCCATTGACGGAGGCGAGGTCGACCTGATCGTTCGCGCGCCGGGCCTCTCGGCCACTGGCGCGGCCGGCACCTTCACCGACGTGGACGGCAACGGACATGCCTCCGCCGGGGACACCGTCAAGCACGCGGTGGCCCTCACCAACACGGGCAACGTCCGGCTCACCGGGATCCATGCCGGGGACCAGGCGCTCGCCGGGGAACTCGCTCCCGGAGCCGCCCTGGAAACCGAGATCGTCCACGAGCTGACGGCCGAAGAGGCCGCCGCCGGCGAACTGGCCGGGCGCACCGTGGAATTCGAAGCAGCCAACGGCTCCAAGCGGGCGGTTGCGCAGCTCGAACTTTCAGCTCTGCAGCTGCCGCGGGACCCCGCGGCCTGGGAGCCAAACGACGCTGAAACGCAGGCCCCGGCAGACAGCCGGCTCTCATTCGTGCCGGAGGCGGGAGCCGCCCGCTGGGACGGGAATTACTCCGTGGCCCTGGACCTTGCCCGGGGGACCAATGCAAGTGTCTTCCGTCTCTTTGAGGATGGGAAGCTGATCCACGGCCAGCAGCTCGAGGCCAACAGCCCGCAGTCGCAGCGCGCCGTGGTCCAGCTGCGCGGCCGCGCCGACGGAACCCGCGTCTACACCGCGGAACTGGAAAACGCCGCGGGCATCGCAAAATCCCTTCCGTTGCGGGTCACCGTGGATTCCGCGAGGGCCGAGTAGCCCCCGCCCGCAAGGGACTGAACCGCACGTGACGGGGGTCCGCGGCCACCGGGTCGCGGACCCCCGTCATGCGGTCTTTTGGAGACCGCCCAACGTTTTTTCCCCGCCCGGGATTCCTGGACGTTCAAAAGAATGCTGAGTAGTGAAATAACGGGTAATGAACCGGGACAGGGTTATGATGAGTCGCGATGGCAAGGTTATTTGGGACCGACGGTGTCCGCGGAAAAGCAAACGAACTTCTGACCCCAGAACTGGCAATGGCGATTTCACAAGCCGCCGCCATGGTCTTGGGGCACGAACAAATACATGACGGGCGACGTCCCGTGGCGGTGGTGGCCAAGGATCCCCGGATCAGCGGCGACTTCCTCTCGGCTGCGATCGAGGCGGGCCTTGCGGCCACCGGCGTCGACGTGCACGATGCGGGGACCCTGCCCACTCCGGCGGCGGCCTACCTGGTAGCGGACCTTGATGCCGACTTCGGCGTCATGATCTCCGCCTCGCACAACGCTGCCCCGGACAACGGAATCAAGTTCCTGGCCCGCGGCGGCAAGAAGCTCGATGACGCCCTCGAGGACGCCATTGAGGCGGCCATGGAGAAGCCCAAGTACCGCCCGGTCGGTGCCGACGTGGGACGCATTACGCGCTTCGCGGATGCTGAGGACCGCTACGTCATGCACCTGTTGCAGACGCTGCCCAACCGCCTGGACGGGCTCAAGATCGTCCTGGACTGTGCCCACGGCGCGGCCAGCGGATGCTCGCCGGAGGTCTTCAACGCCGCCGGTGCCGAGGTCCTGGTCATCGGTGCGGAGCCCGACGGCATCAACATCAACGACGGCTACGGCTCGACCCACCTCGAACGCCTGCAGGCGGCAGTGCTGGACAACGGCGCGGACCTCGGCATCGCCCACGACGGCGACGCCGACCGCTGCCTGGCCGTTGACCATGAGGGAACCGTGGTGGACGGGGACCAGATCATGGCGATCATGGCCACCGCATTGAAGGACCGCGGGGAACTGAAGGACAACACCCTGGTCGCCACCGTGATGAGCAACCTCGGGTTGAAGATCGCGATGCGCGAAGCCGGCATCACCATCAAGGAAACCGGTGTGGGGGACCGCTACGTGCTCGAGGGCATGCGCGAGGGCGGCTACAACCTGGGCGGCGAACAGTCCGGCCACGTGATCTTCGCCGACCACGCCACCACCGGGGACGGGGTGCTGACCGGCCTGCACATCGCAGCGCGCGTCAACTCCACCGGCAAGACCCTGAAGGAACTCGCCGGCGCCATGACGGTATTGCCGCAGGTGCTGATCAACGTCAAGGGCGTGGACAAGCATGCCGCACCTGCGAACAAGATGCTGATCGCCGCGATCGTCGCCGCCGAGGCCGAATTGGGCCACAACGGCCGGGTGCTGTTGCGCCCTTCGGGTACAGAGCCGGTGGTTCGTGTGATGGTGGAAGCCACCTCGCAGGACATGGCGCAATCCCTGGCCACTTCGCTGGCCGCAGTCGTTTCTCGCGAACTGGCACTATAGATTCTCCTTGCAACATTGAGACCGTGGCCGAGCGTTCCGGCACCAACGGTGTCAGGCGCTCGGCCACACGCATTTGAGGTGTGCAGCACTCAGCTGCAGCCGTGACTGTCGAAAGGGTGTGCCAGAGGCATGAGCATGAAGATATCGGTGATTGGCACAGGATACCTAGGCGCGACACACGCGGCCTGCATGGCCGAGCTTGGCTTTGAGGTGATCGGCGTGGATGTCGATCCAGCCAAGATCGAGGCGTTGTCAGAAGGTAAGCTGCCCTTCCACGAACCCGGCCTGGGAGAGCTGCTGCGCAAGCACGTGGCCTCCGGCAGGCTGCGCTTCACCACCGACTACGAAGAAGTGGCCTCCTGGGCCGATGTGCATTTCATCGGCGTCGGCACCCCGCAGCGCGCCGATGGCCACGGGGCGGACATGCGGTTCGTGGATGCCTCGGTGGCGGAACTTGCCACGCGCATTCGCGGCACCGCGCTGATCGTGGGCAAGTCCACGGTTCCGGTAGGCACCGCACGCCGGCTGCGCGGGCTCATTGCAGCCAACGCCCATCCGGATGCGCAGATCTCCCTGGCCTGGAACCCCGAGTTCCTGCGCGAGGGCTTCGCCGTGGCAGACACCATGTCACCTGACCGGCTGGTGCTGGGCGTCGAGGACGAAACCTCCGAGGAAATCCTGCGCCGGGTCTATGCCCAGGCACTGGAAGCGGACACCCCGCTGATCGTCACCGACTTCGAGACCGCGGAACTGGTCAAGGTGGCCGCCAACGCCTTCCTGGCCACCAAGATTTCCTTTATCAATTCCTTTGCCGAGGTCACCGAGACCATTGGCGGGGACATCACGGTGCTGGCCGATGCGCTGGGCCATGACGCAAGGATCGGGCGCAAGTTCCTCAACGCCGGCGTGGGCTTCGGTGGAGGCTGCCTGCCCAAGGACATCAGGGCGCTGCAGGCCCGCACGAGCGAGCTGGGACTGACCCACACCATGGGTTTCCTTGCCGAGGTCGACGAGATCAACTTGCGCCGCCGCGAACGCGTGGTCCGCCTGTCCCAGACGATGCTCAACGACAAATTGGGGGGCGCCCGCATTGCGGTTCTTGGAGTCACCTTCAAGCCCGACTCCGATGACGTGCGCGATTCCCCTGCGCTGGATATTGCCGTCCGGCTGTTCAATGCCGGGGCGGACGTTTTGGTCTATGACCCCAAGGGGAATAAGAACGCGGCCGAGCGCTTCCCGCGGCTGCAGTACGCCAACGACCTGCCCGAGGCCGTGAAGGATGCCGACCTGGTGCTGCTGCTCACCGAGTGGGCAGAATTCAAGGCACTTGTCCCGGCGGACCTCGAGGAATTGGTCGCCACGAGGCGCATCATCGATGGACGCAATGTGCTTGACCGTGCGCAGTGGCGGAACGCCGGATGGGAAATCGTGCGGATGGGCCAACACTATGCTCCGCTCGATGGAGAACTTTAGGTCGCACTGACCGATTTTCGCCGTTCAGACAGAGTCGCGGAGCTCAGCCGACCTTGAAACGGACGGCGCGCCACAGGACGGTGGCCACATACTCGTTTGATCAGCATATGGCCACCGTCTTGTGCCTAGTTATCGAAGCGTCCCTGCGGACTGCCCATGGCACACGACTTCAACACGAGAATTCGTCATGTCCAAGAGCAGTTCTGCTGGCACCCGTGTTAGGTGAAGACGATGTATGCGCCAACGCCGCACACGATGGCGACAAGGAGACCAATCCCAATGTTCTGCCAGATATAAGGCACGCGAGGCCCCTGCCGGTAAAAGCGGTCGTAAGTGCGACTACGCGATCTGCGTCCCAAGATTCTCTCCCCAAGTTTCGTGCGCCCCCCCAGGACGCGATTAAGATCGATCCTAGCAGGATGAAGTGATTCGACCATTAATGTGACCAACCACGAGTCACCCGACACCGGAAGAACCGCGTCGGTTCTATAAGCCGTCGAAGTGTTCAATTCTGGACAGTGTCGGATGGGGGTCCGGAGCGCTCCAATTGCGCTCGACCTAAGCCCTGAACCATGCCGTAATTCTCTTCATGCGAACCCCCCAAGGTTCCATCCAAGATCCCCAACGTATGGCTACCGTAGCACCCCAATGGCCGCATGAACATGGACAAATATTGCCAGTTTCCGCCGGAAGAAAATCGGGTGCGAAATACACGAAGCACCGTCGGGCCACAGGTAAGGCTGTTTGACCCCGACGTGGGGAACTTGTTGCCGTCTTCCGTTCACGTGGTACTTCCCCCCCATCCGCAAATCCGTTTGGTGAAACGCCGGAGGAAAGCCCGTGCTGGACACATCCTGCGGATACTCGCCGAGCAACGCCAAGCTTTTGAATGGCTGTGCTGACTGGGACTCATTGACTAAGAACGGTTCCGCGGCAGCCATATTGGTACCGATCTGTACCGAGGCATACGATTCGTTCCCTTTCCCCACGACCGCACACCCCACGTCCGTCAGACTACGGGTGCCGGAGTGTGCCCTGCGCAGGATCCGGCAAGACAACTCGTCCAGACCTTGAGGGGGGATCATGGCCACACCGAGCCATCGAACACCAGACAGACCAAACAGGAGACCGCACGCCCTTGTGGCGTCGCTCGCCGCCATCGCGTTGAGTTTCGGCGCACTAATGGGCGCCGGACCGGTTGCCGGTTGGGCAGCCGGCACCGGCGAAGCCGAGGCTGCAAACACCACGGCACCGGAGGCGCCGGCAACGGCACCCACAAAGCAGACCACAGGTATCGACACCGCGACCACCGACGGGAAGGCTTCCGACGGGGAAGAGGAAGCCACCCAGTCCGGCGGCGACACGTCAGCCGAGCCGAAACCGGAGACCGAGGCAAGCGAGCCCGCCGCAGAGGTGGGTACCTCCGAGGCACCGGCGAAGGGGGAGTCCGCTCCTTCCGAGGAATCCGTCCCGAAACCAAAGCCGAGCACGGGATCCAAGCCCCGGGCGCCGGCCGACGAGTCCGCGCGGGAAAAGTCACCGAAGAACGCCGACTCCTTGGAGTTCGCCACCCCGGTTGTCCCGGAGGAAGATGCGTCCAAGGACGCCGACGCCGAGAAGAATGCATCGATGGCCGAGGACGAAGCCACGGAGGCGAAACTCGTTGCGGCCTCCGGCACGTTCACCGCTCCGGATCTTTTGCTCTGGCCGATCGACGTCACGGTACGCAGTGATTCCGGCGGTGATTTTTCCGCGAACTTCAAGCTGGGGCAGGGCGAATCCCACACTTGGGAAGGACAGCTGCCCGAGGGAACCGGCGTGACCTATGAGTTGACGACGCCGGGCACCGAATTGCTCATCGACGTGTACAACAACAACGACTCGATGGACATGAACCTAGGCGGTGCCGGGATTGTCACGGGCAAGCTCACCGGCGCCGAGGGTGCGCCGCGCGCGGGCGTCCACGTAGAAGCCGTGGCCGGGTATCCCTTTGATCCCCGGCCCATTGAAACGAATGCCGAGGGACGTTACCAGTTCATCGTGACGGAGCCGGCCGAGTTTGCAGTGGTCGTCGATGGCATTTCACAAAGTGTGGTCGGTACCGTGGGGACCGTGGTGACGGTGGAACAGCCCGTCAATGCGCAGCAGATCACGGTTCGGCTCACGGATCCCAAGGGCAACGACTTTGAGTTCGACGAAGGCGAAAGTGCCCAGCTCTCCCTCAGTGGGCCTTATAGCCAGACGAGTCGTCTTGCCGCGGGAGAGAACTCCGTGGTCTTCAACGCGCCTGCCGGTTCCTACAAGCTCAGCGTGGTCGTATATTCACCCAACGGGTCACTGGAAAACTACTATCCGGGTGTGTTCTCTGAACACGACGCAGTCTTCCTCGAGGCAGTCGCTGACGGGGAACCACAGACCATCGACTTCCCGGTTGACCGGGGCGGCAGCCTGTCCGGTACCTTCGTCGATGAAAACGGCGACCTCGCAGAAATTCCGAACGGCGAGTTCGCCGTGGTCGAGATTGCCCTCGGTGGCGTGCAATTCAAATCAACGTGGGTCAACGAAGGCGACGCCGGATTCTCGTTCAGCTTTCTTGCTCCCGGCGAGTATGACGTGAGCTTTGACTACCTGGCTCGCGGGGGAGACACCGTCGTCTCGAAGCAGGTCACAGTCGTCGCCGGAGCCAATGCCTCCGGGATCGAATTCGTGGTTCCGCGATCCAACACCGTCTCGGGAACCTTGGTCAATTCGGAAGGGGAGCCCGTTGTCCCCACCGATGAGGAAATGGCCGAGCTGACGTTGGAGTCCGAGGACGGAGGCAACCAGTGGTTCGCGTTTGAGCCAGGCCAAAGCACCTTCGAATTCCAGAACGTCCAAACAGGGCGCTACACGATGAAGCTCTCCTTCGGCGGGCACACCCTGTACTACCCCGGTGTTACGGAGCGTGAGAACCAAGAGTCATTCGACGTTTCCGGCGACCTGAAGGATTTGCGGTTCAACACCAGCTTCGGCAGCAGCATCTCCGGAACAGTTACCGGTGCCGACGGCCAACCCGTTGCCGGCACCAAGGTCTACCTACACCCCGCCCAGTCCCTGGGCATCTGGGACGCGGAGGGCACGACCAAAACCAATGCTGAGGGCCGTTACGAATTTTCCCGTCTCGCCATCGGCAACTACGCCGTCCGCGCGGGCGGCGGCGATTCCTACTTCCTCGACCGCTGGCACTCGACACAGTCCAGCGGCGTAGCCAGTCCCGTTATCGTGTCCTCGGCCCAGGACAAGGTCAGCGCCGACGTTGCCCTGACGGAGCATGGAGGCAAGCTCGGCATTACTTGGCCCGAGGCGAAGCAGACGTGTAACGGCACAGGGGCAGAAATCTATGCCGCTGACGGCAACTACGTGTACTTCCAGGAGGGTGACGTCCTGGCCGCCGGCGAATACAAGCTTGTCCTCCGCTGCGGCAACGACTCCTACTGGTGGGACGGCGCTGCGGACGCGGAATCCTCTGGCTTTGTCACCATCGATGCGGGCGAAACCACCAAGGTGGACGTCGTAGCCTGGGAAAGCACTGCAGGCGGCACCATCTCGGGCACCGTGACCATTGACGGCAAGAGCAATGAGGGTGGCGTACACGTTACCCTGAGTCGCTTGGTCAAGGACGACTGGGGTACTTGGGACCAACAGGTGGCCTCAATGTGGAGCGATGGCGGAAACTATTCCTTCGAGGTCAATGAGCCAGGGGAATACGTGGTTCGGGTGGAACCGCAGGGAGCGTACCAATCGGCGTGGCACGACGGTTCCACATCACTGGAAAAGGTCTCGGCGATCAAGCACGACGGCACTGAAGCCAAGACTGTGGACATCGCGCTCAAGTACCCCGTGTCGCTGACGGTCCGGATGCTCGACGCGGCGACCAACGCCCCGGTCGACGGCGAGCCCCAACTCTGGACGACCGGTGGGGTCTCGGCGTCGACGCAGGGGAACGTGGCGACCTTGAAGTTGCTTCAGACCGGGGAGGTGGAGTTCGGCGCCAACGGTGCGGGGTACCTCCCCGCTTCGGCCACCGTGGCGCTGCCCACCCAAGGCGCTCACACCTTCGACCTTTACATGGATAAGGGCGCGAAGCTCGGCGTGAGCGTCCTGGCGGACAACAACTCCCTGCCGCTTCGCAACGTGCACGTGCAAAGCCTCGCCGACGGCTCCGACTCGTGGGCGTATGACAGCCAGTGGACTAACTGGGACGGCCGCGCCGAGTTCGTGCTGACGCCGGGTCAGTACTGGGTCTGCGTCCCCGACGCCGGCCTGTACGTAGGACAGTGTGAACAGCAGGATGCGTCCACCGGCCAGCTGGTCACGGTCGGCCCCGAAGGCCTGGAGACCACCGTGCGCTTGACGCTGGGTGGCCAGATCAAGGGCTTCATCAGTGATTCGGACGGCAACGGGATCGAGGGCGTGACGGTGGGCCTGGCCAAGCCGGGCGTTCCGGCACCGGGCGGCGTTGAGGGCCTCGCGCGTTCGTTCGCCTCGATCTTCGTGGCCCCGGTCGCGGAAGACAATGGGCAACTCTTGGGGAACACCACCATCACCAATGCCCAAGGAGAGTACACGCTTCCGCCGGTTGACCCGGGGGAGTACGCGCTCTTCGCCTATCGCGAGGACTTGGGCACCACCTGGTACCCGGCCTCCGGCACCTTCACTGGCTCCGAGCTGCTAAACATCAACCCAGGCACCACGCTGGACCTCGCGTTCACCGCCGTGGCACCTGCCGATGGTGTTATCCGCACCCCGGAGCAGTCGATGACCACCGCGTTCCGTGTCACCGTTCAACCGACGGCGCAGAAAACGGCAGAGGTCGGCGAGCATGTCACGCTGGCGGCCTGGGCCGCGGGCGACCCGCTGCCGACCGTGCGCTGGCAGCGCAGCGACGACGACGGCGCCACCTGGGCCGACGTTGAGGGCCAGGAATCAGAGTCCTTCGGATTCACCGCAGAGACGGCCGACAATGGCGCGCAGTTCCGCGCGTTCTTCACCCAGAACGGGGTGGAACTCGCTTCGAATGCCACAACCCTGGCGGTCAACGTGCCCGCCGTGGCACCGGACGCCGTCGGCACCATCGATGCCATGGATGTGACCGACACGGGAGCCACGCTCCAGTGGCAGGCACCCAAGGACGGTGGCACCCCGATCCAGGGCTACTCGGTTCGCGTTTATGCGGGCGGGGAACTCATCCGCACGCTGAACCCGGGCAACGTCCTTGCCGTCACCATTGGCGGGCTTGAGGCCAAGACGGATTATACCGCCACCGTCACCGCGCACAACGCGGTAGGGACAGCACCGGCGTCGGAGGCTGCGGCCTTCACCACGGCACCGACCCCGGCGACGGTCCCGGGTGCGCCCGGAAACGTCTCGATCGAA